>JBLHKG010000336.1:0-3882 GCA_047619835.1 Alphaproteobacteria bacterium | reverse complement strand
CGCTCGGCAATGCTCCTGCGGCCTCACCGGAGCTTTTTAGCGAAATTGTCGCTGGAATTGCCATCGATTCGGAAAAAACCTCGTCCGTCCGGTATCTCGCCGAACTCACGGTTCGCTTCAGCCCCGATGCCGTGCGACGGCGTTTTCGCGAATCAGGGCTCCGCTGGGCCGAAACTTCGAGCAGACCGCTGGTTGTCCTGCCGGTGTACCGTACGGAGGGGACGGTACAGCTGTGGGACACGACCAATCTGTGGCACAAGGCTTGGCAGGAACTACCCGACAGCGATGCCCTGATTCGCCTTGTTGTGCCGGCGGGGCAGGCGGCAGACCTCGCCGATATCAGTCCAGATCAGGCGCTTGCCGGCGACGATGATCGCATTGCGGCAATCGGACGGCGCTATGGCGCCAGCGGAGCATTGTTGACGACGGCGACATTGCAAACCGGTGATCAGAATCGCGGAGCGCTGGAGGTGTCGGTCAGCCGTTTCGGCCCTGGCGGCGCCGACCGTACATCGGTACGCAGTTATTCAGGAAGTGCCGAAACACCGGTCGCGTCGCTGATGGCAATTGCGGCAGTGGGAGTGCGGAGAGACATCGAAGAAGGCTGGAAACAGGATAACCTTCTGCGCTTTGGCGAACAGCAGGAATTGGTCGCTGTGGCGCCGCTGACCGGCCTGCCGGCCTTAATCCGCCTTAAGGAGCTTCTTGCCTCGGTTGCCGAAATTCAGGTGGTTGACCTGCTGTCGGTCACGCGGGATCAGACGAAGATACGCTTGCAATATCTTGGCGATCCGTCGCAGCTGGTCTTTGCGCTTGCCCAGAAGGACCTCGTCTTGACCCGCGGCGCCGTTGATTGGCAGTTATCGAGTGCAGGTGCTCGATGAGCCTTCCCAATATTATTTCGCTTGGGCGTCTGATGTCGGTACCTGTTGCGGTCTATCTGATCCTCCATGGATTTTTGACCGCTGCCTTCTGGCTTTTCGTCGCCGCCGGGATATCCGATGCCGTCGACGGTTTTATCGCTAAACGGTTCGATCAGGAAACGGCGCTCGGTCGTTATCTCGACCCGCTGGCTGACAAGGCGCTGCTCGTCGGCGTATATGCGACGCTCGGCTATTCCGGTCATCTGCCGATCTGGCTGGTAATTCTGGTGGTTTTCCGCGACTTGATTATTATCGGCGGGGTCATACTGCTGCATATTTTCAACGAGAATATTCGTATGAATCCGCTGTTTATCAGCAAGGCCAATACTACGGCGCAGATCGTTCTCGTCGTCGTTGTCCTTGCTGAACTGGGGGTCGGGCTGGCGTTGGGCCCGGCAGTGACCACCGCGCTGATATATCTGACGGCGATGACGACCATCGCGTCCGGCGGCGTTTATGTGCTTGGCTGGGGACGCAATGTGGAGGCCGTGACGGACGGTGACGCATCTGGAGATTCCCGCTGATGTCGGCGCCGAGCTATATCCGCTACTGGGCGGCGGGGCTCGCCGCCTTTCTGGTCTTTCTCTGGTTGCTGGCGGACATGCTGTTTCCGTTTGTGGCCGGGATCGTTCTTGCTTACCTGCTGGATCCTATCGCGGATAGACTCGAGACGTGGAAACTTCCTCGCTCGGCTGCGGCTGGCGTGATCACCCTGTTGATGGTTGTGCTGGTGGTCGTGGCGGCCTTGCTGGTCGTGCCGCTGCTACAGGCGCAGCTGGTTGATTTTGCCGGGCGTGTGCCGGGTTATCTGGAAGCGCTGCGCGAGCAGGCTGCGGCATTGCTGGTGCTGGCCCAGGAACGGCTGAGCGATGCGGAGATGGCATCACTGAGGGAAAAGCTTAAGGGCTTTGCCGGTCCCGATGCGATCGGCTGGGTTGGAAAACTGCTTGCGAGGGTTTGGGGAGGCGGTGTCGCGCTCCTCAATTTGCTGTCGTTGCTGGTTATTACGCCGATCGTCCTGTTTTACCTGCTGCGCGACTGGGACCGGGTCGTTGAGATCGTTGATGGTTGGCTGCCGCGCCGCCATGTCGAAACCATCCGCGAGCAGGTCGGCGCGATTGACGATGTTTTGTCGGGCTTTATTCGGGGCCAGGTTTCGGTCTGCCTTATTCTGGGCGTGTTCTATGGCCTCGGATTGACGCTGATTGGTCTGGATTTCGGTCTGATTATTGGCTTTGGCACCGGATTAATCTCGTTTGTTCCCTATTTCGGTATGTTGATCGGGTTTGTAGTCGGCGTTGGCGTTGCGCTGGCGCAGTTTGGCGATTTGCAACCGGTGGCCATGGTCGCGGGCCTGTTCGTTGTCGGGCAGTTCCTCGAAGGAAATTTCATTACCCCGAAGCTGGTCGGTGGGCGGGTCGGACTGCCCCCGGTCTGGATCATCTTCGCCTTGCTGGCGAGCGGCGCGCTGTTTGGCTTTACCGGTATATTACTGGCGGTTCCGGTCGCTGCCGTGATTGGTGTGCTTAGCCGGTTTGGCATCCGGAAATACAAGGAAAGCGGTGCTTACAGCGATGATCCCTCCTCTGTCGGTCCGCCTGCTGCGGGCGACGACCCCAATCCATGATATCTGCGGGGAGTTCAGGCGGTGGCTCAGGCCGCGGTGGTCGCCAGCTATCCTTTGATTTAGGACATCGCCCCGCCCTTGGTCGCGAGGATTTCCTGGTTTCTCCCTGTAATCGCGAAGCCGTCGACTGGATCGATCTGTGGCCCGGGTGGCCTTCTCCCGTCTTGGTGCTGTGTGGGCCGGCGGGCAGCGGCAAGTCCCATCTGGCGGCAGTCTGGCGCGAACGATCAGGGGCGAAGCTGGTGACAGCTGACGACATCGTGGGGGCACCCGGCGCGGTAACCCGGGGCGAGCCGCACCATCTGATCGATCCGGCGGATGCCATCGCGGATCAGGAAGCTTTTCTGCATCTCTATAACCGGGTCGCAGACGCCGGCGGAACTCTGTTGCTGACTGCCGCCACGGCGCCGTCGCGCTGGCCGCTCACGCTGCCCGATCTGACATCCCGGTTGCGCGCCGCGCCGGTCGCAACGATAGGTCAACCGGACGATGCTCTGCTGGGGGCGGTGTTGGTCAAGATGTTTAGCGACCGACAGCTGGGCGTGCCGCCGGAGGTCATCGCGTTTCTGCTGGTTCGTATGGAGCGGAGCTTCGCGGCCGCCCGCTCGCTGGTCGAGTTGCTGGATCGCCGCGCGCTCGCTGAAAAACGGGCGCTGACCGTGCCGTTTGTCAGATCGGTTCTCGACACGCCGGATTAGAATTCCGGATTAGAATTCCGGATTAAAATTAAAGAGAGACGAGCTTGATTTTCGCGCCGTCGGCGGTCAGCGCGAGCCGGCCATGCTTGAGCGCCAGCGCAGCCTCACCGAACATTTCGCGCCGCCAGCCTCTGAGCGCCGCAACGTCTGCATCGTCATCTGCGGCGATGGCCTCGATATCGGCGGAATTGGCGATCAGCCGCTGCGCGACGTCATGTTCTTCGCTCTTGAGCTTGACCAGCACCTTCAGCAAATCCACCGAAGGACCGACCGGGGTGGAGGGCTGGCGCGATTCAGTGACTTCCGGGCATTCCGCGTCGGGCAAGGCGACGCCCTTGGCGACGGCCTCCAGAATGCCGCGACCGAACGAGCCCTGCGCCTGCCCATTGTTCAGGCCCCGCAGATTGGCGAGGTCGTCCTGTGACGCCGGGCGATGGGCGGCGATTTCCAGCAGCGCATCGTCGCGGATGATTCGATTGCGGGGAACATCGCGCTTCTGGGCTTCTTCCTCGCGCCACGCCGCGACCTCACGCAGGATGCCGAGAAAGCGCCGTTTGGGATTGCGGGATTTGACCCGTTGCCAGGCCTCGCGCGGGTCGAACCGGTAGAGATCGTCGCTGGTCAGGCTGGTCAT
>JBLHKG010000335.1:0-3884 GCA_047619835.1 Alphaproteobacteria bacterium | reverse complement strand
GCAAACAGGATCCCGGCGAACTGTTCGACTGGCGGCGCCTCGCCGATGAGGGGGTCGGCGTGTGGCCCGACATTATGACCGAGGATGAGAATCCGGACGAAACCATCGCCCGGTCACTGCTGACCGGGATTGGCTATAATCCAGACACCACGCCCGCCGTCCTGCTTACCGCCTTCCAGCGCCGTTTCCGACCGGCGCTTGTGGACGGCGCGCTGGATGCAGAAACCCTTGCCCTTCTCCGTGCCCGCACCGCTATTTCTTGACCTGAGCCGCGAATAGCGCCACATATCCAGCGCCAGACGGTCGGATGGTCGCCTTTCGCAACGGGGAAACCTGGCGGGGGGAGGAAAGTCCGGGCTCCACGGAAACACGGTGCCGGGTAACGCCCGGCGGGGGCAACCCCAGGGAAAGTGCCACAGAAAGTAAACCGCCCTCCGAAGCCTTGTTGGCGCAGGAGGGTAAGGGTGAAAGGGTGCGGTAAGAGCGCACCGCGCCGCCGGTAACGGCGGTGGCAGGGTAAACCACACCGGGAGCAAGACCGAATAGGGGCGGCATGTCGGGTTTCGGCCCGCAGGCGTGTTTTCGCGCCGTCGCCCGGGTAGGTCGCGCGAGGCGTTCGGCAACGAACGTCCCAGACGAATGGCCATCCATCTTTGGAAACAAAGGGGACAGAACCCGGCTTACAGACCGTCTGGCAGTTTTTTCGGTCTGAGACCAAGTCGATCACCCGACGCCACACCGGGGAATGACACCACAAATCAGACAAAGAACATACCAAGAACAAGATTTCGCCATAAATATTCACGATCTTCTTCTTGGCACGCTGAATCGATCCCTTCCGGATCTTTCCAGATACAGCTAAATCATGAATTCGCGATTTGAATAGACTCTTCCGGTGCCCCTGAATTTCTTTGAAACCGGTGTTTTCTCATTGACTACCCATGATTTCCCATGTAATCCCATAATTACCCAAAACTGTGCAATGGGGAGTGGGACGTCCACAAGCGGATAGCTCACCTTGTGGTGTACAGGCGCTGCGGGCAACGCATAAAGGGGAATTCAGGTGACGTCATTCCTGTCCACCTTTGTGAACAAGGTAGATCGCAAGGGCCGGGTGTCCGTCCCGGCGCCATTCCGTGCTGCCCTGTCTGAAGCGACGTATCCAGGTGTCATCGCCTACCCGTCGATGACCGACACCGCGATTGATGCGTTTGACCGCGCCACACTCGAAGAACTCAACCGCCGCCGCCATGAACGGACCATGGAAGACGGCGATTTTGAACGCGCCCTGCTGGGTGGCGATTCCCTGATCGATACAATCATGGCGATGGCCCATGAATTGCCGTTCGATGGCGAAGGCCGCATCGTTCTGCCCGCCTCGCTGACCGAGGCCGCCGGCATTACGGATCGCGCCGCCTTTGTCGGGCGAGGCTCCCGGTTCCAGATCTGGGCCCCGGACGCTTTCGAGGACCATCAGAAAACCGCTGTTGCCGCGCTTCGCGGACGGCTCGGCCGCGGCGAGGGCGGACTGTGAGCGCCGGCGGCCACCGCCCCGTGATGCTGGAAGAGGTGCTCACCGCGCTTAATCCCCGCGACGGCGCCATATATATAGACGGCACTTTCGGCGGCGGCGGATACAGCCGCGCGATTCTCGAGGCCGCCGATTGCAGGGTCTGCGGTATCGATTGCGATGCCGATGCGTGCGACCGGGGCAAGGAGCTAGCCGCCGACTATGCCGGACGTCTGACCATTCTGCAGGGCCGCTTTGGCGACATGGAGCGATTGACCGCTGCCGAAGGGATTGGGCCGGTCGACGGCGTGACACTCGATCTCGGGGTTTCGTCGTTCCAGATCGATCAGCCGGAGCGCGGGTTTTCCTTCAGCAAGGACGGACCGCTCGACATGCGGATGGGCGGCGACGGACCCAGCGCCGCCGATATCGTCAACAGCGAAAGCGAACAGGCGCTCGCCGATATCATTTATCGCTTCGGCGAAGAACGTCTCTCCCGCCGCATCGCGAAGGCGATTGTCGCCGCGCGGAGCGAGGAATTAATTACCCGCACCACCCAGCTCGCGAGAGTAGTACGGAGCTGTTACCCGAAGCGAGGGGGCAAGGATCTGATCGATCCGGCGACACGCACATTCCAGGCGCTGCGCATTTACGTCAATGACGAGCTGGGCGAACTATCGCGCGGCCTGGTCGCCGCCGAAAACATTCTTGGAACCGGCGGAAAGCTCGCCGTAGTCAGCTTCCATTCGCTCGAGGACCGGATTGCCAAACAGTTCCTGCGCGAGCGCAGCGGCGGGATGCCCAGCGCCTCGCGCCATGCCCCACAGCTGGGGAATGACGGGCCTGCGCCGAGCTTTGCCCTGACTGTCCGCCGCGCGGTCCGACCCGGCAAGACGGAAATTCTGGAAAACCCTCGAGCCCGTTCCGCACGCCTCCGCACCGCCCAACGTACCGATGCGCCTGCCTGGACCGCAGGCGAAGGAGGCGCCGCATGATGCGCGGAGGCACAATCGTCTGGATGCTCCTTGCCATCGCGGCCGGTATCAGCCTTTTCCTGCTCAAGTACGAAGTCGCCGAGATGGAGGACCGTCTCGCCGCTATCAATCAGCGTACGCTGGTCAATCTCGAAGCCGTCCACGTGCTTAAAGCCGAATGGAGCTACCTCAATCGGCCCGACCGGCTGGAAGCTCTCGGTCGAGACCTTCTCGCGCTTGAGCCTGTGCGCCCGCAACAAACACTCGGCATTGCCGATATCCCGCTCCGTCCCACCGCCGTAATCGAGAAATCGAGCGTGGCCGGGACCGACACAGCCCCCCCGGCGGTCAATCCGATACCCCCCCTGTTCGCCAAGTTCAGGCGCACTCAATGATTGGCCGCCAACCTACTCCGACCCGTCGCAACCGGATTGAGCCGCCGGTTCCTCCGGCTGTCACAATGGGGCGAGGCCGGCTGCTGGTCGCGGGCGCCCTGTTCGCCGCTGCGTATGCCGTCATCGCGGGCCGACTGGTCGATGTAACCCTGTTAGCTGAGGGAAACGAGCCCCGTCTTTCCCAATCGGTCGGCGAGCCCAGCCACCAGACCAATCGCGCCGATGTCGTTGACCGCAACGGCGTCCTGCTGGCGACCAGTCTTAAAACCGCGTCCCTCTTCGCCGATGCGCGCGTCATTCTTGATGCCGACGAAGCGGCCAAGAAACTTGCCGGCGCTCTACCGGGCCTCGATTTCGCGAAAACCCGTGATCGGCTGATGTCCAACCGCGCCTTTGTCTGGATAAAACGGCATCTGACACCGCGCCAGCAACATGACGTCAACCGGCTGGGAATACCGGGCCTCGACTTCCAGATGGAGGAACGACGCGCCTATCCTGTGGGTCCCCTGGTCGCCCATGTACTCGGCCACACCGACACAGACAATCGGGGGCTCGTCGGCATCGAACGCTCCTTCGATCACACACTCAGCCGCCAGCCCGAACCGTTAAAGCTGTCGCTCGACGTCAGGGTGCAACATGCAATGCACACCGAATTGAGCGCAGCAATGCAGAATTTCCAGGCCATCGGCGCCGCCGGAATCGTGATGGATGTCGATAACGGCGAAATCCTGGCACTCGTGTCATTGCCGACTTTCGATCCGAGCAACCCCATGGCGATCAACAAGGATGCCCGGTTCAACCGGGCAACGCTCGGCGTTTACGAAATGGGCTCTACCTTCAAAATTTTCAACACCGCAATGGCGCTCGATACCGGTCGTATCACCCTGCAGAGCGGCTATGACGCGAGCAAACCGATCCGCATCTCCCGATTTGTGATCCGCGATTTTCACGGCAAACACCGCTGGTTATCTGTGCCCGAGATCTTCATGTATTCGTCAAATATCG
>JBLHKG010000334.1:0-3886 GCA_047619835.1 Alphaproteobacteria bacterium | reverse complement strand
AAGGCGCGTCGCATTTCATGCAGTGGGAAGTACAGCGGCGGATTCTGCATCGCGGCTCGCGCGAATGGCTCGACTCAGCCTCAGTTGCGGGTGAATCGACCGGTCGCCTGATTGCCGACATGTCGGGCGAAATCGCGCCGGCTTAGGCCCGCTCTTTCAGCATCCCGCAGCGCCTCAGACTGGCGATCATTGAGCTTTGCAGCAGGACCTGCCGCTGGGCTTCCGGGTCCGCTTCCTTGCGCCGCCAGTCATCGAACAATTTCTGGCGGGCATCCGGGTCAGCTTCCTTCAGATTGCTGACATTCTGCTGGGTTTGCTTGTGAACGTCCTCAATTGCTTCCTTACGTCGCAGCGGCTCGTAACCATCGAGTTCGTTTTCATCTGCATCGCCATGCCGGATGCGCGCCAGCCGTTCGGTTAGATCGATCGCATCATGGATACCGCCATTGAGCCCCATGCCGCCCTTAGGATTATTGAGATGCGCTGCGTCTCCCGCGAGGAACACCTTTCCCTTGCGGTAGGTGTCGGCGACACGCTGATGCACCGTGTAAACCCCTCGTACCATTATGTCTGGCAGTTTTAAATCTGGGATGACTTGCCGCAAACGGTTCTCAATTCCCTCGTCGCTTAGCGCTTCTTCTGAATCTTCTTCGTCGAACAAAGGCTGGCTCATCCGCCAAAGATTGGGAATACGTAGAATGTGACCATAATGTTTCGGGTCGGTGACGTAATTCACATAGGCGAGGCCTGGCAGGACGGTGCGAAGATCGAGCGTGGTTCCCATCACCAGAATACGTTCCGGGAAGGTAAAGCCGGGAAAATCGATATCGAGGCTTTTGCGGACAATGCTGCTGCCGCCGTCGGCGCCGATCAGGTAACTGGCACGCAGCGACACGTTATTTTCCGCGCCTTTTGCCGTAACGGTGACGCCGTCTTCGTCCTGTTTAAAACCGGTTACCTCATGGCCGAAATGGAGGTCGACGCCGGGCGTCTCCGACAGCTTGGCGAACAGCCATTGGCCCAGCTTGTACTGCTCGCATTGCAGCCGATACGGATAGGCGGTGTCATCCTTGAGCACCGCGTGATCGAACTCGGCAATCTTGCCTTCATCCCAGCTGCGAAATTGCACGATGGGGCACTGTATGCCCATTTCGACGAGGGCTTCGGTAATGCCGGTTCCTTCCAGCAAATCGAGCGTCGCGGCATGAAACGTGGAGGCGCGGTAATCTTCCTGTACGCTCTCCTCTCGTTCAAATACCGCGACCGGCACGCCCTTGGCCGCCAGCAAATAGGCTGCAGTCAGCCCAACCGGGCCACCGCCGACGATTGCGACCGGATCCATTTTTGCCATTTACTGTTCCTCAGATTGTGTCTGCGCCGGCGCGCAGGCACCAGTATTCCCAGGCCCGGTCCATCCCGAGCGGGCTGATCTGGCGCTGCGTACAAAGCGCGGCCTCTCCGGGGGTGAGCTGGTCGACTGTGCCGCCGATTGCCATCGCCTGTAACTGGATTTTGGCATTCACCTGCAGATAGACGGCAACATTGACTGCTTCCTTGATGCTGGCGCCCGCCACGACGCAGCCATGGCGCTTCATCAGCATCACCGGGCGCTGGCCCATGCAGGCCGCAACATCGCGGCCCTGTTCCATGTTGATGACGAGATGGTCGGTTTCACCGAACTTGTCGCGGATGTCCCAGCAATTGATGTCCGTGCCGATGGGCCCGCAGGTGTGCATCATCGGCACCAGCGGCGTTCCGGTATTGCCGAACGGGATCAGCTCATAGGCGTGGTTATGAATGACCGAATTGACTTCGGGGCGCGCTTCGAAGATCGCGCCGTGGATGTGCCGTTCGCCATAAGGGGTGCGGCCCTGCAAATCGATACCTTCACCATCCAGAGTGAATTCGATCAGATCGTCGAGTGTAATCAACTCCGGCGCGCGTGACCGTGACATCAGGTAGCGATCAGGGTTATCGGGATGGCGGACACTTACGTGACCAAACGCATCCACGACGCCTTCGCGGGCGAGAATGCGGTTGGCGATGACCAGTTCGCGACGGGCCTGCTGTAGCGGCTCCATTTAATTTTTCTCCTGTTGTGGGATTTTATCGATGCCGAATTGTGACACGAAACGCGAAACGATCAAGCGCCCGTGCAGGCTGGCGCCCCTGTTCGATCTGGGTCATTCTGGCGCCCGAAATTAAAACGCTGAAGGAGGGTGCGATGAAAGCGATCCATATGACTGGTTATGGTGGGCCAGAGGTGCTCGTCTACACCGATGCGCCTGACCCCGTTTCCGGTGTTGACGATGTTGTGGTCGATGTCCATGCCGCGTCCGTTAATCCGGTCGACTGGAAAATTCGGCAGGGCGGTCACCGGGCGTCATCGGAAATTACCACGCCGCATATTCTGGGGGTCGATTTTTCCGGCGTTGTGCGGACGGTCGGCGCTGGGGTGAAGGGCTTTTCAGCCGGTGACGAGGTGTTTGGCGTTTGTGCTCAGAGCCGCGATGGGGGCTATGCGGAAGCGGTTGCGCTCGACGCGAGCCAGATCGCGTTGAAGCCGGCGAGCCTGAGCCATGTCGAAGCGGCGTCGATTGCCCTGACGGGTCTGACTGCGCTTTATGCGCTTGATGATTATGCGCAGGTCAAAGCTGGGGAAACGGTTCTGATCCATGCCGGCGCTGGTGGGGTTGGCAGCTTCGGCATCCAGTATGCCAAACATGTCGGCGCGACGGTCTGGTCGACCGCCAGTGCGGCCAATCATGATTATGTTCGCTCGCTCGGTGCCGATGAGGTCATCGATTACAACAGCCAGGATTTCACGGAAGTGGCGCCGATGTGTGATGTCGTGTTCGACACGATCGGCGGCGATGTGCATGAGCGGAGCTTCAAGATCCTCAAGGAAGGCGGGCGCTTCGTCTATGTGTCGGGGCCTAATGCAGGGTTTCAGCCGCCGGCAGGGGTCACATATCTCCGTCCGAAAGTGGATCGTGACGGGGCGCATATGACGCATATAAGCGAACTGGTCGCGGCTGGTGCTGTCTGGCCGCCTGAAATTTCCATCTGGAAGCTGGAGGACGCGGCCCGGGCGCATGAGGAAAGCGCAACCGGCCACGTAAAAGGCAAGATCGTTTTCAAAATTCGCTGATGGGCTGAGATGTCGGCTCCTGTTCTGTTAAGCGAGGATAGCGGCGGTGTCCGTGTCCTGACGCTCAATCGACCGGAGAAGCGTAACGCGCTGGACTCTGCGTTGACCTTTGCACTGTTGGAGGCGTTTGAGAGCGCTGAGGCTAATGAATCGGTTCGCGCAATTATCCTGACCGGCGCTGGACCGGTGTTTTCCGCCGGTGCCGACATGCGTGAGTTTCAGGTGGAGGCCAACGGCAACAAGGCGTTGTCTGCAGAACGGTCTGCGGCCTATCGCAAACTCCTCGCGATGATCCCTGCGGGGCGCGCGCCTGTGATCGCAGCGATAAACGGGTTTGCCCTTGGCGGGGGGTGTGCGCTCGCCATCGCCTGCGACATGGTGCTGGCGGCTGATACGGCCAGCTTTGGCTATCCGGAAATTAAACACGGCTTTACCGCCAGGGGCATTGTGCCGCCGCTGGTGCGGCAGGTGGGCCGCAAAGCTGCGTTTGAGCTGATCATGACCGGCCGTGCGGTGACGCCGGACGAAGCCCTCCGAATGGGGATGATCAACCGGATTGTTACAGCGGATGCGTTGATGGAGGAGGCGCGGGCACTCGGTGCGACATTCGCCGGCTATGCGCCGGAAGCGCTGGCGATGATGAAGAAGATTCTCTACGCCGTCGCGGATGTTCCAGTGGCTGACGGGATCGCTTATGTCGATGGGCAGAGGGACTAAACAGGGCCCGCCGGATGT
>JBLHKG010000333.1:0-3893 GCA_047619835.1 Alphaproteobacteria bacterium | reverse complement strand
TCGACCGCGTGTTCCAGCCCATGGCTATAGGCAAACGCGCCGACCGGATAGCTCGGCGACAGCCAGCTCATCAGCCGGTAAAGCGCGCGGGAATCAGCCATGATCATGTCCCTCTGCGGCATAGGCGCCGCCTTCGGGGTGAAACGGGCGCAGAATCTGCGTGACGGTCGCACCAAGGCCGCGTGCCATCTGCTCGATGACATGATCCCGGCGCACATAAATCCGGTCCAGGGCGATCTCCGCCGGGCAGTGGCGATTGCCGAGATGCCACGCCAGGCGCAACAGATGGGCGGTATCGGTGGCCGCAATCTCGGCCAGATCCTCCGGAGCGGCTTCGACCGCGATCCAGCCACCTTCTTCGAGGCGCAGCCCGTCGCCCGGGCGCAATCCTGCTGGCCGTTCGAGATCGAGCAGCACCGGCCCGGCCGCGCCGCAATCGAGCCTGATGCGGCGGCGCTGCCGCATGTCGTAATCGAGGGTTACCGCACCGACCGCTTCCGCCACCGGCCAGCCGCCCGCACGCTCAATCATTATGGCATGGCGCATCGGCGCTTCCTCAGAACAGGAAATAGCGCTGGGCGAGCGGCAGCACCTCAGCCGGCTCGCACACCAGAAGCTCGCCATTGGCGCGGACTTCATAGGTTTCGGGATCGACCTCGATATGCGGCGTCTCGGCATTGAGCACCATCGCCTGTTTGCCGATCCCGCCGCGCGTGTTGGATACCGGCAGAAGATCGCGTTCAAGACCGAACGATCCGCCGATCCCGGAATCCAGCCCGGCCTTGCTAACGAAGGTGACGGAGCTGCGGGTCAGTGACTTGCCGAAGCTTCCGAACATTGGGCGGTAATGGACCGGTTGCGGCGTCGGGATAGACGCGTTGGGATCGCCCATCGGCGCGGCGGCGATGGTGCCGCATTTGAGGACCACATCTGGCTTGGCGCCGAAGAAGGCCGGATTCCACAGCACAAGATCGGCCAGCTTGCCGACTTCAATCGAGCCGACATGGTTGGAAATGCCCTGCGCGATGGCCGGGTTGATGGTGTATTTGGCGATATAGCGCCGCACGCGGAAATTATCGTTGTCGCCGGTTTCTTCTTTCAGCCGGCCCCGCTGGCGCTTCATCTTGTCGGCGGTCTGCCAGGTGCGGATCAGGACTTCACCCACCCGGCCCATCGCCTGGCTGTCGGACGCGATGATCGAGAACGCGCCGAGATCGTGCAGGATGTCTTCCGCGGCGATGGTTTCCCGCCTTATCCGGCTTTCGGCGAAGGCGACGTCTTCCGGGATTTTCGGGTCGAGATGATGACACACCATCAGCATGTCGAGATGCTCATCCACCGTGTTGACGGTGAACGGACGGGTCGGGTTGGTGGAGGACGGCAGCACATTGGCTTCGCCGCAGAGTTTGATGATGTCCGGCGCGTGCCCGCCGCCGGCCCCTTCGGTGTGGAAGGCGTGGATCGTGCGGCCCTTGAACGCGGCGACGGTGTTTTCGACAAACCCGGACTCGTTGAGCGTATCGGTATGGATCAGTACCTGCACGTCGAAAGCGTCGGCGACCGACAGGCAATTATCGATTGCCGCCGGCGTCGTGCCCCAATCCTCATGCAGCTTGAGCGCACAGGCGCCGGCCTGAATCTGTTCTTCCAGCGCGGCGGGCGTGGAGGCGTTGCCCTTGCCAAAGAATCCCAGATTCATCGGGAACGCTTCCGCCGCCTGTAGCATCCGCGCGAGATGCCACGCGCCCGGCGTGCAGGTGGTGGCGTTGGTGCCGGCCGCCGGGCCGGTGCCGCCGCCCATCATGGTGGTGATGCCGCTATAGAGCGCATCGTCGATCTGTTGCGGGCAGATGAAATGGATATGCACGTCGAGCCCGCCGGCGGTGACGATCTTGCCCTCCGCCGCGATGGCCTCGGTTCCGGGCCCAATGACGATATCGACGCCCGGCTGGATATCCGGATTGCCGGCCTTGCCGATGGCGGCAATGCGACCGTCGCGGATGCCGATATCGGCCTTGTAGATGCCGGTGTGATCGACAATCAAGGCGTTGGTGATGACGGTATCGACCGCGCCGCCCGCGCGGGTCACCTGCGACTGGCCCATACCGTCGCGGATAACCTTGCCGCCGCCGAACTTGACCTCCTCGCCATAGATCGTGCGGTCGTCCTCGACCTCGATAAACAGCTCGGTATCGGCCAGCCGGATCCTGTCGCCAGTGGTTGGGCCGAACATATCCGCGTAGGCCGCTCTTTCAATTTCGAACGCCATGTCCTAGCCCTCCAGACTTCCGTTGATTTTGCCGTTGATTTTGCCGTTGAACCCGACGACAACGCGTCCGCCAGCATAAGGCACCAGCCGTACGGTTCGCGTCTGGCCGGGCTCGAACCGCACCGCAGTGCCGGCGGGGATGTCGAGCCGTTTGCCCCGTGCCGCGTCGCGGTCAAAGGCCAGCCCTTCGTTGGTTTCGGCAAAATGATAATGAGAGCCGACCTGGATCGGCCGGTCGCCGGTATTGGATACCTCCAGTTCCGTTGTTTCGCGCCCGGCGTTCAGCGTGATCGTGCCATCAGCCGTGATTATTTCACCTGGTTTCATGTGTGCCTCCCTCAACGTATAGGCTGGTGAACGGTGACCAGCTTGGTCCCGTCGGGAAAGGTCGCCTCAACCTGGATTTCGGGGATCATCTCGGCGATGCCCTCCATCACCTGATCGCGCGTTAACACGGTCGCCCCATCGCGCATCAGCTCCGCTACCCGGCACCCGTCGCGCGCGCCCTCGACCACGAAATCGGTGATCAGCGCGATGGCCTCGGGATGGTTGAGCTTCACGCCTCGCTCAAGCCGTCGTCGCGCGACATTGGCCGCCATTGCGATCAATAGCTTGTCTTTTTCTCTGGGTGTCAGTTGCATCGGCTCTCTCCTTCTTCTTAGCTTTCCCAGACACGCGGCAAGGCCGCCGGTAAATCGAGCAGCTCTGCTCGAACCCCCGACCAGAGGCGTGAATAAGCCCGCCGCAATGCTGCAGCGTCCGGACCTAGCAGCCTTATTACCAAAACCGGACCAATGCAGGTCGCTGCCGCTGGTAATTGCTCGACAATTGGGTTCAACATGTTTCGAACCGCTTCCAGATGACGGGCCGCATCGTCGGCGACATATAGCAGCGTCGCGCAGGCCGTTGCGCCGCCGAAATTCATCGGCGCGGCGATAGTCTCCGCGATGTTGTCATCCAGATGCAGCGCGTCGGCCCAGACCAGTGTGCCATCGCGGAAAATACGCCAGCCATCATGCAGCAGGCCCTTGGTGAAATTCTCGCCATGGGCGATGCGGCCGAAAACCACCATTTCACCGGCCAAAATTCTCGCGCCGGCAGCCGCATCGATACGTGTATTGCGACGCAGCCGGGCGCCATCGAACGCGATGGTTTCCTGTGGCATCCATTCAAGTGTCGCACCGGCTTCTGCCGTAACGTCGATATCGACCTCGGTGGTCGCGCCGGTTGAGCGATATATTTTTTCCGCTGCCTGGCTGGTGATGCAGGCGGTGCTGTCCGCCCCGGCGGTGACGGAAAACCGTAGACGATCACCACCGACCAGCCCACCCGACGTGGTGACGAACACCCCTTCGAAGGGTCCTTTTTTTGGTGGACGGGGAAACAGCACCCGGCACGGATCGGACTGGTAGAGATGTGCCAGCCGGGTTTCGCCCTCGGTCGCTACAACGCCGATCTCACCGGCGCCATCCGCCCAGCGTGCCGGCGCCGGAGAAACAGGTGACAGAAATTCAGACCGTGAGATGGCGGCGCACATCTTCTTCGTCCATCTCTCCGATAGCGCCGTCCAGAACGACCTCCCCCCGATCAAGAACCACATAGCGGTCGGCAAGATCGCGCGCGA
>JBLHKG010000332.1:0-3905 GCA_047619835.1 Alphaproteobacteria bacterium | reverse complement strand
TTCGGTGGAAATTTCGGTGGGCGGCAAGCACGAACATATTGTGTTCGAGGTTGGCAACGGCACCGTCATCCGGTTTTCCGACCCGCGTCGTTTTGGACTGATGGATCTTACCACCGAGGATGAGCTCCCCGATCACCCGCTATTGCGTCATCTCGGTCCCGAACCGCTCGATCCAGGGCTCGATGGCCCAATGCTGGCGTCCCGGCTGAGTGGCAAGCGGACGCCGATCAAATCAGCCCTGCTGGATCAGCGGTTGATCGCCGGGCTCGGCAATATCTATGTCTGCGAAGCGCTGTTCGATGCCGGGTTGTCGCCGCTGCGGAGCGCCCATACCGTCCGACACGCGCGCGCCGACCGGTTGGCGGCGACCATTAAGGAAGTCCTGACGCGCGCCATTGAGGCCGGTGGCTCCACGCTCCGCGATCACGTCGCGCCAAGTGGTGAAATTGGATATTTCCAGCACTCTTTCCGGGTTTATGGACGGGAGGGGGAGCCTTGCCTCTCCTGTGCAGCGCCCGTGCAGCGTATTGCGCAGGGGGGACGATCAACATTCTTCTGTCCAACCTGCCAGCGCTGAGGTAAACAAATTATTATGCAACGCAAAATCAGGTTTATCGCTCTGGCGCTCTGTGTCGCCCTGCCGTTCGCAGCGTTTTCTCCCGCAGCGGTTTCTCCCGTGGCCGCAGCCGAGCGGTTCCTGTCGGTAATAGACGATTTGCCGCTCATGCCGGCCCTGACCGAAATTGCCGGCTCCGCCGTTACGTTCTCAAAGCCGGGGGGACGGATCGTCGAGGTCGCGGCAACCGGTAAAACCGAAATGGCCCGGGTTCTGGTGTTTTATGCAAGGACCCTGCCGCAGCTTGGCTGGCGATCCGACGGCGCCGCGATCTGGCAACGCGACGGTGAACGTCTCAGCCTGGCAATTCAGGCAAACGGCGACGCTCTGGTCGTGCAGTTCTCCCTCGCCCCGCAATAAAGGCAATTCTCTACCACCCATAGCGCTACAAGGATTCTTAAGAAGATGGATTTCAAGACAATACTGGTCGAAACGCGCGACAGCGTCGGGCTGATCACCTTTAACCGCCCCGACGCGCTCAACGCGCTGTCTTCCGAAGTGATCGGTGAACTTGGCCGGGCGCTTGACGCCTTTGAGAGCGATTCCGCCATTGGCGCCATCGTCATTACCGGTTCGGAAAAAGCTTTCGCCGCCGGGGCTGATATCAAGGAAATGCTCGAAAAAACATGGCCCGATACCTTCGTCGAGGATTTCATCACCGATGGCTGGGAGCGGGTCGCGTCGTGCCGCAAGCCGGTGATTGCCGCGGTGGCCGGTTTCGCGCTGGGCGGCGGCTGCGAAGTAGCCCTGATGTGCGATTTTATTCTGGCTGACGAAACCGCGCAGTTCGGCCAACCCGAGATCAAGATCGGCGTGCTGCCGGGTGCCGGCGGCAGCCAGCGGCTGACCCGGATCGTCGGCAAGTCCAAGGCCATGGAGATGTGCCTGACAGGGCGCATGATGGATGCGGAAGAAGCAGAGCGCTCCGGGCTGGTCAGCCGTATTGTACCGGCGGCGGAGCTGGTCGAAGAGGCCGTGAAGGTCGCCCAGAGGATCGCTTCAATGTCGCGGCCTGCAGCGATGCTGGTCAAGGATGCCGTCAACCGGGCGTATGAAACCTCGCTCTCAGAGGGCATCCGCTATGAACGCCGGATGTTTCAGTCGGTCCTGGGTACGCCCGATCAGTATGAGGGAATGTCCGCCTTCATCGAAAAGCGCAAGCCGGTATACAAGCGCAAATAATGGGATCGGCAGCATCTCTCCCGCTGCGGAATCGTAACGGAATGGCTTGACGGCAGCCTCTTTGCGCTATAAAACGCGCCACCGCTCAAACGACTTGGAATTTAGACGATATGGCTAATACAGCGCAGGCAAAAAAACGGGTCCGCCAGACCGCGCGCCGGACGATGGTGAATCGCGACCGCCGCAGCCGGATTCGTAACTTTGTGAAAAAAGTTGAGGAAGCCATCGCCTCCGGCGACAAGGGCGTGGCCGAAACCGCTCTCAGGGCTGCGGAGCCGGAAATCATGCGCGGCGTGACCAAGGGCATTCTGCATAAGAATACAGCATCTCGTAAGGTTTCGCGGCTTAGCCACCGTATCGTGACACTCGGCTGATTAATCGGCCGTGAGAAGCCGCGCCGGCATCGCCGGCGCGGCTTTTTTCATGCCTGCATTCTTGCGGTTTACGGCGAGTCCGCCCCGCCAAAAGCCGCAGATTACCTTAAAATTTTAACATTTTCCGGCAAGTCATTGATCCGGCGGGGCAATCGATGAGCCATCCCAATGTCAATCGATTTTTTTATTTTTTATCGCAAACTCCGTGTTGCGAATCCTGAAAGGCGCGTTTACATTCTTAGTGTGCTCGAAATGGATACAGTAGGAATACAGTAAAAAATTCGTTAATATTTAGAGCATTAAGTATTGGGGCTGGTTGGAAAAGTATATATTTGTAATAACTTTCCATCTATTCCTGTTCGGGGGATTGCGTCAGAACAGGGGTAAAGCGGTTCGGAGTTAATAGGCGAGGCCCGACGGGACAGACTTCCCCCTCCGGCTTAACCATTGCCGGTCGTTCGACAGCCATAAAAATTCGACTTCAATTTACGGAGTCGTCAAGGGTCTGGGACAACGCATGGCAACACCGAGGCTAGATCCGGAAATTTCTGCAAGATGGGCGCGCATTCGAGGACGGCTACGGTCCGAGGTCGGCGATGCGTCTTATCGAAGCTGGCTAAAGCCCTTGACGCTGGTTGCTGTCGCGGATGGTTCGGCGCGGATCGCTGTGCCGACCCGTTTTATGCGCGACTGGGTGGTGAGCCATTACGGAGATCGGCTTCGCGAGCTGTGGTGCGATGAGGACGACACCGTTGAAACGCTGGATATTTTTGTTCAGTCGCCAGTGACGGGGCCGGTGGTGCGGCACGTTGGGACCAGCTCGGACGACAATGTTGCCGGCGCAGGCAGGGGCACCGGGGCGGCCCGCGGCGGTTCAGGCCAGTCTACCGATATTTCGACCATCACCGCGCCTCTTGATTCCCGGTTCAGCTTTGAACAATTTGTTGTCGGCAAGGCGAACGAGTTGGCCTATGCCGCCGCGCGGCGGGTCGCGGATTGCGACGATGCACCGTTCAACCCGTTGTTTCTCTACGGCGGCGTCGGGCTCGGCAAGACCCATCTCATGCATGCGATTGCCAACCATACGAGGGCAAAATTCCCTGACCGCCGTGTGGTGTATCTGTCCGCCGAGAAGTTCATGTATCACCTGATCCGGGCCATCCGGCACAAGGATACGGTCATCTTCAAGGAACAGTTCCGTTCGGTCGATCTGTTGATGATCGACGACGTGCAGTTTCTCAACGACAAGGACTCCACCCAGGAGGAATTCTTCCACACCTTTAACGATCTGGTGGACAATAACCGTCAGGTGGTGGTTTCCGCCGACAAGGCGCCGCACGATCTGGATGGGATGGAAGAGCGCCTCCGGTCGCGTCTGGGCTGGGGTCTGGTTGCCGATATACACGCCACCAATTACGAGCTCCGGCTGGGCATCATCGAGTCCAAGGCGGAGCGGCTCAGCGTCGAAATTCCCGGCAAGGTCAAGGAATTCCTCGCCCATCGCATTACGTCGAATGTGCGCGAACTCGAAGGCGCACTGAACCGTGTCGTCGCGCATGCGACACTGGTCGGTCGCGAGATCACGCTCGAGGCCTGTCAGGACGTCCTGCATGACGTGCTCCGCGCCAATGATCGGCGGGTGACGATCGAGGAAATCCAGAAGCGCGTCGCCGAGCATTTCAATATCCGCTTTGCCGATATGCACTCGGCCCGGCGGGCCCGTGCAGTTGCCC
>JBLHKG010000331.1:0-3926 GCA_047619835.1 Alphaproteobacteria bacterium | reverse complement strand
TGCTGCGGAAAGCAGATGAGCCCGGCACTGTCGGCAATCACTTGAGCCGAATCCGGCAACCGGAACATCGATTCCTGCTACCGTCATCAGGTGATCGACCAGCGCGCATTCGCTGCCGCCCGGCTGGGCCGCAATGTCGCTAATCGCACCGGCGCCGGTCAGCCGATCGATATGCCAGTGCATCCGTTTGTCCGCCCTGAGATGGCGGCGCACCCGCGCGGCAATGCCGCCGGGGCCGTTCGCACTGCCAAGATAAACGTAGCACCCGGGCGCCAGGTGGATCGTCCCCAGCGCGCCGACAGGAGCGTCAAATTCACGCCGCAGCCGAATCACCAGCGCATAGGCGCCGGGGTCGGATGGTATCCTGTTGTCCCGGTTCATATGGGTAAAAGGCCGCATTCGGGCGGGCGCGTCAATAACAGGTCTCCCCGGACGGTCCCCGACAAGACCTCGGTTTCAACACTTGCCCGCTGGCCGTCCAATCGGAGATGATGGCAGAATGTTCAAGCGTCAAAATCCTCCTGCCGCCAAATTCGATGACTTAGCGGTGATCGCGCTGCCCGATGGACGCGAGGCGACATTGCGCGTCCGGCGCAGCGAGCGGGCGCGGCGGCTGGCGATCCGCATCCTGCCGAATAGCGGCACAGCCGAGCTGGTCCTGCCAAAGCGGGCGTCGATGCGTCAGGGAATCAATTTCGCCAGGGAAAGAGCGGACTGGCTGCAGGAGCATCTCGCCATACTGCCGACGCCCATCCCGTTTGCCGACGGCGCCATCGTCCCGCTGCGCGGTCAGCCGCTCAAGATCCAGCGAATTGAGGGGCCGGTCGACGAGATCCGCTGCGAAGGAGACGCCCTGATTGTCCAGATCGCCCGTCGCGATCTTTCAGCCGCAGTACGCGATTATCTGCGCAGCGAGGCCCGGCGCGAGCTGCGCGATCGAGCTACCACAATGGCGGCGCAGATCAATCGCCCGTTCCGCCGCCTCACCGTGCGCGATACCAGCAGCCGTTGGGGCAGCTGCTCGTGGCAGGGCGATCTGAGCTTTTCCTGGCGGCTGATCCTCACGCCGGAACCGGTGATCGATTACATGGTCGCCCATGAAGTCTCGCATCTTGCGCACATGGATCATTCGAGCCGTTTCTGGCGGCAGGTCGAGGAACTCGCCGGCGATGTCGAGGAGGCCAAGGCCTGGCTCCGCGAACATGGCGCCGGGCTGCATCGCTATGGCGCGCCGTTAGTGTCCTAATTCTTTATCTGGCGGCTTTCTGGACATCGTGTCGCGGCGTTCGTGATAAGCGTTGTAGAACACCGCCAGGAACACCACGAAGGCGCCCAGACCGACCCAGATTTCCGGCACCTGGTTGAAGAAGAAAAATCCGATCAGGCTGGCCCAGATCACCTTGGTGAAATCGACCGGCAGAACCAGCGTCGCATCCGCCTTGCGGAAGGCCTCGCTCAGACAGAGCTGAGACACGGTGCCGAGCACCGCCATGACGACCATCAGTCCGATGAGGCCGATGGACGGCCAGGTCCAGACGAACACCGCAAAGGCCAGCGTGAACGGCGCCTGGAGCACTGCTGCATAGAGGGTGATTGTCACTGAGCTGTCGGTGCGCGACAGCATCTTGATGATCACCAGCGCCAGCGCCCAAAGCGCATTCGACAGCAGGACAAGCCCGGCGCCGAGCGAAATCTCCTGGATCCCCGGCCGCAAAATGATCACCGCGCCGAGCAGCCCGACGATCAGCGCGATCCAGCGATAGCGAGTCATCTTTTCGCCGAGAATCAACACCGCCCCGACACTGGCAAAAATCGGCGACAGCAGGCTGAGGGAAACGACTTTGGCCAGCGGTTCCAGGCTGAGCCCGGAAAAATAGGCGAGCGTCGCGCCAACGTTTAGAATGCCCCGGACGGCGTGCAGCCCGAAATGGCGCGTCACGAGCGGCCGGAACCCTTGGCGTATAAACACCGTCGACATCAGAATGATGCCGAAAAACTGGCGAATGAAGGCGATTTCAAACACATGGACGCTGTGCGACAGCTGGTGAACCAGCCCGTTCATCACCGACACGCTGGACGCGGAGCCCAGCATATAGCCCATCCCCTGAATACCGTCAGGCATGGCTCGCAAGGATGTGCGAAGGGACATCGGCAAATCGACCGGATTTATTGGAACAGGAACCAAAGAGAACTACCACAGATATCGGCACTACACCTTATCGGAATGGCCGCGGATAACGGAATGGCCTCCATAACGGAATGGCCTTGGCCGCCCGTCCCGTGATAGGGAACGGCCCCATGAGCGAGAAGACATGAGAACCGCCGATTTCAATTTTGATCTGCCGCGCGATTTGATCGCGCAGGCGCCGGCTGAACCG
Source organism: Alphaproteobacteria bacterium (assembly GCA_047619835.1). Taxonomy (GTDB): domain Bacteria; phylum Pseudomonadota; class Alphaproteobacteria; order MPNO01; family UBA2964; genus JAYOEY01. Next base: position 1,548 of record JBLHKG010000331.1, on the reverse strand, counting down.
CGCGACGCGGCGCGGCTGCTGGTGGTGCGCGATGGTCTCGCCGATCAAACAATGCGCGACCTGCCGGCCTTTATGCGGGCGGGAGATGTGCTTGTCGTCAATGATACCCGCGTCATCCCGGCGCGGCTGCGCGGCAAACGGGGAGAGGCGGGGATAGAAGTCACGCTGCACCAGAAGCGAGGCACACGGGACTGGCGGGCCTTTGCCCGCCCGGCTCGCAAGCTCCGGGTTGATGACGAGATAATCTTTGCCGACGATTTTCGTGCCACGGTCACTGAAAAGCGCGAGGCCGGCGAAATCGGACTGCGGTTTGACGGTGACGATATTGAGGCGGCGCTGGAACGCCATGGCGTGATGCCCTTGCCGCCCTATATCGACCGCCCCCGAGAGGGCGTCGCCGCCGACCGGCAGGATTACCAGACAATCTATGCGAACGAGCCTGGCGCGGTTGCCGCACCGACCGCCGGGCTGCACTTTACCCCTTCCCTGCTCGACGCCATCGAAGCCGCCGGGGTGAGTATCGTGCGGCTGACACTCCATGTCGGGGCGGGTACCTTCCTGCCGATCAAGGTGGAGCGGACCGAGGATCACAAAATGCATTCTGAATGGGGCCGGATTGACGAGAAGGCAGCGGCAACGATCAACCAGGCGCGACAGGCCGGAGGCCGCGTCATCGCCTGTGGCACGACCTCGCTCCGCCTGCTCGAAAGCGCGGCGGATGAGGACGGCGGCGTGCATCCGTTCAGCGATGAAACAGATATCTTCATCACGCCCGGCTACCGGTTCCGCGCAGTGGATATGCTGCTAACCAATTTTCACCTGCCGAAATCCACGCTGTTTATGCTGGTCTCGGCCTTTTCCGGGCTGGATCGGATGAAAGCCGCCTATAGCCACGCCATCACGCAGGGCTACCGCTTCTATTCCTATGGCGACGCCTGTCTATTGCACCCGGAGACACAGCGATGAGCAGCATCGGCTTTACGGTTTCGGGCATTGACGGCGCGGCGCGACGTGGAAGGCTGACGCTGGCGCACGGCACAGTCGAAACCCCCGCCTTCATGCCGGTCGGCACCGCCGGCACGGTCAAGGCGATGACCCCGGAAGGCGTGGTGGCGACGGGGGCCGAGATCATTCTCGGCAACACCTACCATCTGATGCTGCGGCCGGGCGCCGAGCGTATGGATGCGCTGGGCGGGCTGCACCGCTTTATGAACTGGGACCGGCCGATCCTGACCGATTCCGGCGGCTATCAGGTGTTTTCCCTCGCCGGGCGGCGAACCATGAGCGAGAACGGCGTGGTGTTTCGCTCGCATCTCGACGGCTCGGAACATGATCTTTCTCCTGAGCGCTCGATTGAAATCCAGCGCCTGATCGGCTCGGACATCGCGATGGTGCTGGACGAATGCACGGCCTGGCCGGTCACCGAGGACGAGGCGCGCCAGTCGATGGAGATGTCGATGCGATGGGCCAAGCGGTGCCGCGACGCGTTCGATGTGCGCGACGGCTACGGGTTATTTGGCATCGTACAGGGCAGTGTGTTTCCCGAAT
>JBLHKG010000330.1:0-3932 GCA_047619835.1 Alphaproteobacteria bacterium | reverse complement strand
AGCGACAGGCTTTGTGCCGTTGCCGGCAACGAGAAGGCCACAGTGCCGATGATGAGGGCGCTGATGGCAATGACGGCGGAAAGCCGGCGGGGGTGGAGGAAGCTCATCTCGCCGCCTTAGGTGGCTGCGGTGAGTGCACAATGTCCGATGGAGAGGGTATCCCGGATTCGACGACAAGATCCTGCGTCATCCCCAGGAGCAGAAGATGTTCGGTTTCGTCTCGTTTCACGAGGACAAGACGCCTTTTGGAATCGATCGGCGTGATCTCGACGATTTGCAGCCGATGGTTGCCGCTCCGGGGGCGGATGACGCCCCGCAGGCCGCCATAGCGTCGCACGCACCAACCGACCAACGCGATGAGCGCCAGGACGAAGACCAGCGCCATGAGAAAGCGGAAATAGGTTGAAAAATCCATGAAGTGTGCAGGCCTGCTATCGGGGTTTCTTTTCCGGGCCGACGGTTTTGGAACCGGCTCCCTTGCCATACGCCGATACCGCGCGATGTCGGGAGGAAACGGACTTCACGTTTTCCGCAGCCTCGTTCTGCTGGGCCTGGAGCGCTTCCACGAGACGGTTAAGGTCGTCGATTAAGGCCAGAAGGGGGCTCTTGAGGCGATCACGAGGCTCGGCCCGCTTTGACAAAATATTGGCGCACAGCGTTTCGACCCGTTGGTCGATACCTGAAAGATCGATAATATCGCCGCCGGTCGCGGCAGCGCGAAAGGCGTTGATCATGCTGGCGACATGATCGATTTCGCGGGCAATTTCATCTATTGAGGTCATGGCCGAATTCATGGCGTGACGCTCGCAGATCATGGTTAAGAAATCATTGAGGTCAGCCGGTCAGTCGGTCTTTTCTGGTGCGATGCCAAGCAGGTCGGCGACGGCATTTGCCGCGGCATGGTTTTCTTCCTGGATTTTGTCGTAGAGTTCTCGGCGGAGAACCGTGACTTCCTGAGGAAAATCAAAGCCCAGCTTGATGGACTTGCCCCGGACCTCGACAACGGTCACCTCGATATTATCGTTAATTACGACTGAATCACCGATCTTGCGCGTTAGATATAGCATGCTGGCCTCGTCACTACCTGTGTCGCGTCCGGTGCTGATCGCACCAAGCCGATTGGTCGTTAGGTTAATTCGCAGCTCCTTTACAATTTCTTTACAGCGTGGGGAGAAAATCAAATTTGTCTAAAAAGCAAACCATCCAGGTTAGGCGTTTGTCCGGTGCCTGGGGGCGGGAATGCGCGAAGCAGGAACGATATGGATCTGAACAAGCTGCCGTTGTTTTCGCTGATGAGCCGCCGTATGAGCTGGCTGACCGAGCGTCAGAACGTGCTGTCACAGAATATAGCCAATGCGGATACACCGGCATTTAAGCCGAGCGATCTCTCAAAGGAGAGTTTTCGTCGGATGCTGGAGCCGGAGCGTCCGCGTGTCTCCATGGGGCAGACCAACGCCTCGCACATTCAGCCGATGCGCAAGCCAAGCGCGTTCCGCAATACGACGGACACGGAAACCTATGGAACGGCGCTGGCGGGCAACGCGGTGGAACTCGAGGAGCAGTTGATGAAGGTTTCCGAAACCCAGGGCGCCTACAAGCTGGCAACCAACCTCTACCGCAAGCATGTTTCGATGTTTAAAGCGGCCCTCGGACGCGACCGTTAAGCTGGAGATACGCCATGGACCTTATGAAATCGATCAAGATATCTGCCGCGGGCATGAAGGTGCAGGGCGTGCGGCTCAAAGTCATTGCCGAGAACCTTGCCAATGCGGACTCAATGTCCACGGTGAAGGGCGGCGATCCCTATCGGCGCAAGATCGTCAATTTCGAAAATGTCCTGGACAAGACCATCCAGGCAGAGCTCGTACGAGTGGGCTCGATTGGTGTTGATAAGGGCGAATTTCGCAAGGAGTTTGACCCTGGCCACCCCGCAGCGGACGAGACGGGCTACATCAAGCTGCCGAACGTTAATGCGCTGGTCGAGATGATGGATATGCGCGAAGCGCAGCGTTCCTATGAAGCGAACCTTCGGATTATCGACGTCTCCAAGCGCATGATCTCGCGCACCGTCGATCTGCTGCGTAACTGACTGGGTTAAGGAGATAAAACCATGGCGATAAATATCGGCGCCGCTGCTGCCGCTTATGCCCGAAACGCCAAGGCCGCCAGTATGCCGGCGATGGAGCCGCGCTCGAATGACCCGTCCCAGAATTTCTCGGATCTGGTCAATGATGCGGTGTCTGGCGCAATCGACATCGGTCGCAAGGGCGAAGCGATGAGCGCCAAGGCGATCGCCGGTCAGGCGGATCTACGCGAAGTCGTGACGGCGGTGACCAATGCCGAAATGACGCTGCATACCGCTCTATCGATCCGGGACCGAATGATCCAGGCCTATCAGGACATTATCTCGATGCCGATCTGATGGACGCTGTGAAGAAGGACGATAGACGGCACGTATGACGCCCCTCGATTTTCTCGACATAGCCCGAGAGGGGTTGATCGTCATGCTCAAGATCGGGGCGCCGGTCATGCTGATCGCGCTAATCACCGGCCTGTCGATTTCCCTGTTTCAGGCGCTTACCCAGATTCAGGAAATGACGCTCGCGTTCGTACCGAAAATCCTGGTGATCTTCGTCTCGCTGATCCTGTTCCTGCCCTACATGATGACGACGATGACGGGTTTTACCGAGCGTCTGTTTGACCGCATCGTCGCGGTCGGAGGCTAGGCCGCTTGCTCTCCAATCTCGTTGCCGGCGATGTGTTCGCGCTGTTTTTTGTTTTTGCGCGCGTTGGCGCGGCAATCATGTTGATGCCGGGATTTGGCGAGGTCTTTGTTTCTGCCCGGACGCGGTTGCTGCTTGCCGTCGCCATTACACTGGTGGTGACGCCGCTGGTCTCCGATCTGGTGCCCGCCAATCCGGACGGACCGCTGGCGATGCTGATGATCTTGGGTCGCGAGATCGTAATAGGGCTTTTCCTGGGTTCCTTGTCGCGTGCGCTTGTCGCCGCACTGCATATGTCCGGTGTGATTATCGGCTTTCAGACAAGTCTGTCGAACGCGCAGATGTTCGATCCGTTGAATGCCAGCCAGGGGTCGCTGATCGGCAGCTTTCTCAACGTGCTTGGTGTGTTCCTGATCTTTGCCGCCGATTTGCATCATCTGTTGCTGATGGCGCTGGTCGACAGCTATGTGACTTTTGCGCCAGGGGCCACGCTGCCAATCGGCGATTTCAGCGTAACGATAACGCGCGCAGTCGGCGATAGCTTCCGCCTCGCCATGCAGATGTCGGCGCCCTTTATGGTCATGGGAATGCTGTTTTATCTGGGGCTTGGGCTGCTGGCGCGTCTCATGCCGCAGGTTCAGGTGTTTTTCATCGCCATTCCGATACAAATTATTATCGGTATTCTGGTCATGATTCCGACCTTGTCGGTCGCGATGATGTGGTTCCTCGGCGGGTTTGAGAACCGGTTCCAGGGCATTCTATTGCCCGGGCTGAACTAGATGGCCGAGGACTCCCAAGACCAATCACAAAAAACCGAAGATCCGACCGAGAAAAAGCTCCAGGACTCCCACGACAAAGGTCAGGTCGCGGTGTCGCGCGAGGTCAATCACTGGTTCATCATCCTCGGCAGTACGATCAGCATTATGGCGCTGGCGCCGATGGTGATGAGCGATCTCAGCGATCTGTTATTGAAATTTATTGAACAGCCTCATGCGATAGCGCTGGATCAAGTGGCGTTTACCCAGGTCATTGATGACGTTGTGTTAGGCGCCATCCTGGCGGTATTACCGGTGCTGCTGCTGCTGATGCTGGTCGCTTTTGCCGCCGGGATCGTCCAGAACGGATTTATCTTCTCGACCGAGCAGATCAAGCCGAAGTTCGACAAAATTTCTCCGAAAGCCGGGCTCAAGCGGCTTTTCTCGGTGAAAT
>JBLHKG010000329.1:0-3969 GCA_047619835.1 Alphaproteobacteria bacterium | reverse complement strand
AGAAGTGATTTCGGACCGCTGAGACTTCTCAGATTAGCCAACATGAGAAGTCGGCGTCTCCGCCGTGCACTTCTGCTTTCCGACCAAAGCCGACATTCGGGTGGAGAAAAGCTAATTTCTTCAAACCGCAAAAGAAGTATTGGCTAGTGGGCTATTGTCATGAGCGAAACAGCCTTTTGGAGCGATAAGGAAATTGCTTCCGAGCTTCGACTGCCCGGAGGGAACCTTGTATAATCCGGTAACATTTACGGAGACAGAAAAAATGAGCGACACCCTCGAACGGGACAATGTGATCGACCTGCTGAACAGGCTTGGCAGCGAACATGACGAAGACGTACTGGCGGCCGCGCGCGCACTTCATTCCCAGGTCACCAGAGCCGGCATGGGCTGGGAGGATTTACTGGTCGGGGAGGAAGGGACTGCGCCAAGCGCGCCAGACATCGATGACGATACGGATGACGAAGAACCCCCCCCCGAACCCGCAGCCAATACGGATGACGAAGACGATACCCCCGAACTCGCAGTCAATTTTACCCGAGACGAATCAAAAACACCTGCTCTGATCAACAAGCTGCTGGCGCGCGAGGGCAATTCCGAAGCGTTCCGCAAAGAGCTGGAAGAATACAAATCCGATCTCGCCAATGGGGATTTCGAACCCAGCGATCACCGCTATATCAAGGCGCTCCATGCACGGGTGTCAAAAAGAGACTGATCAGACGCAAAGAACCTCGCAGATGGACTTAGTTGCAACGTCACCATCACAGCTAAGGACGATGGGGCTTAGCATTTGGGCCAGATGGTTTGCTGTATGCCGGTGCCTACGTCATCGATGGCGGTGCGGGCACGTATCTCTGCTCTGGCACCGCCGGCGTCGATACCACCCAGACGCTGAGTGGCGCGCCGCTAACGGTCACGACCTCCAGCGGGTTTGGTATTACGACGGCCACCGGCAGCGCACTGGTCCTGACCAGTATGGGTGGGCTGAGTTTCACCGACAATATTCCTCCGCGATTACTGGCGCCGCGCGCCGGGTTGATGCTCGAAGGCCAGTTCCTGCCGGGCTGGACACGCCTGATCGCCCCGGCCGTCGCGCGGGCGGCACGGGCCGATAAATCCCTGGCTGAGCGCAAACGGTTCTGCGCCCAGGAAATGATCCGGGTCTCGGTCGAAAACCTGATGACCTTCCCGTTCGTGCTCGGCGGCGCCTATTCGGTCCGGTTCGGCATCCAGACAGGGTTCAGGCGGGACATTTGCCCCGCCCGACGAAGATTTTTTATTTGACAGACTGGCTCCAGCCCTTCTTCTTGCTGAGCGCGTCACCTGCCTCGGCAATGCCGTCCAGGTAATAATCCCAGACAATGAGGTTTTCCTCGCAGGCATCGACCACGTCTTCTTCCATGTGAAGTTTCGCCGCGTGCGCCGCGACCGTTTTCCAGCCAAGGTCGGAATGCTTGATATCGGCTTCCGAATGCATACCGAAAAACAGGCGCTGTTCTTCCGTCAGACCGAACAGCTTGCCCCAGCGGCGGTTTTCGTTACCGAACCAGCCCTTTTTCCGCACCTCGCCCTTGCCATAGCCCGGGATGTTGGCGCGCTCGGCACAGGTATTCGCCATCAGTCCCAGCAGCCAGTGGCGATTGCTCATCAGCCCGTCCCATGCGCGCCATGCAAGGCGAGTCGACGGCAACGGCTTCGCGTTGGAAATCTGCGCGCGCTTCATACCGCAATCGACACCGAGGTCTTCAAGCACCTTCCAGTGCGGGCGGCCATCGCCGTGCTCCACATCCGACACGAGTTCCTCGACGCAGGCTTCCAGGATATCCATTTTGACATCCCACACCGGCGTGTTCGTCGCGACGCGGAGTTTCAGGACGGAATTACGCTGCCGCGTGTTCAGGCGGTGCTGCATGACGAACATGTATGCCCGCCCCTTGGTCATCGGCTCGTTCAGCATACGGTTTTGCTTCGAGAAATTTTCGACAGCCTTGTCGATACCGGCGATCACAGATTTGGTGCTCATTTTTTTCGTCTTTCTTGTTGGAAAATTTCAGAACAGTTGTCATTTAATTCGTTGCCGGGCATGAGGTCGTTCGGACCGGACGTTTCCGGATATCGCCAATCGCCGGCAGGGCAGGTAAACCTGCTTTAAATTCTCCTTGTTCATTTGCCTTGAGCGTGATCGTCGCTCGTGGGGAAATAAGCAATTATCTTAGTCCCCTAAGTTTATTATTAGGAACCTAAGATAATTGCTTGTTATTGGCAAGTAGGTTTAAAATGATTTAAGGATTTTTTTTCGGGATAGACGATGACCAACGGTGAACTCAAACTCAGGGTCTCGGGTTTTGGGGGAGTTTTGCGCCCACGCCAGTGACGCACTACCGAATGCATGCAAGAACAATATTCATAACGAAGCCGTCCTGATGGTGCTTGATCACGTTAGCAGCCGTGACAGAAAACGTCTGATTCTGCGGCACTGGGGCGCCGACGTCTCGGAAGATCGGCTTGCACATCTGATTCGGGACACGGGCCGCCTCCTTGGAGGAAGCCTTGCGTGGCGCCTTGCCAGGCACGACATACCGTATGGCCACTGGACCTTTCTGCGCGTTCTTTGGAAACAGGACGGGTTGACCCAGCGCGAACTCAGCGATGCAGTGCACGTATCCGAACCCACGACCTTTGCCGCCGTGAAGGCACTTGAGGCACGCGGCTTCATTACGCGCTGTCATGAACCGGGCAACAAGCGAAAGCTACATGTTTATGTAACGCCCGAGGGCGCCGCCCTGCAGGAGGTCCTTGTGCCGCTGGCCGAAGACGTCAACCGCATCGCAATTGAAGGTATCGACCCGAATAACTTGAAGATTATGCGGGATACCCTCCTCGCCCTGCTCGAAAACCTCGCCAAAGACGAACTGGAATCCGAGTAGGGCGCAGCTCGTCCCTGATCATCCGTTCCACCGGCGCGCGGTACCTGCCGGGGCGCGATCGGGGCGTCTCGTCGCACTTGCTTTTATTGACCCGCCAGCATCCCGATACTAAGATATCTAACTATCTGATTTCATGAGGGTAGCCGCCGATTTGGCGGAAGCCCGATCAAACGTTGGCGGCGTGGGGCCTGACGGCTACACTCCGCCTTATATGCAGCCGAAGCCTAACGACAGAGGAGACCCGCCATGTCGGAACAGAAAGCCATCTTTTTAGACAAGTCCGGCACGACCGAGCCAGCGCCCGAGCTGTGGGAGCCTGCCATCGTCAAGCGCGCCGATTTCGAGGCCGAGATCGCGCGGCTGTCGGAAATGCCGATGCCCAATAATGGCCGGCGGCAGAGCTGGATCGTCCATCCCGACTCGCACAAGCTGGGGGTTGGCCTCGGGTTGGCGCCGGGTATCCGCCCGACCCTCGAAGTGCTCAATCCCGGCGAACAGACCCGCCCGATCCGGCATAATTCGACCCAGGTCAATTTCTGCATTCTCGGCGGCGGCCATTCGGTGGTCGGCGGCAAGAAGATCGTGTTCGAGCAGTATGATCTGTGGAATTTCCCTTCGATGCAGACCTATATCCATGTCAACGACACGGATGCGGTGCAGGCACGGCTGACCTATTCCAACGCGCCGCTGCTGGAAAAGATGAACGTCCATATTGTCGAGGAAGACCCGCCCGCCGATATGAAGATCGTTCACGAAGCGCTCAAGGAAGGCGAGGTTGCAGAAGACGATCCCCGCCGCAAGAGTCCCTACGGCACGTTCGAGCTGACCGACGATGGCGCCTGGATGATGCCTTATGAAATCCTGATCGCACCGGAATCGGTCGAATCCAGGGCGCTGCACTGGCCGTGGAAAAAGGTAAAGGTCGAGCTCGACAAGCTGACCAAGCTGGGGCCCGACTATGTCGGCCGCCGCCTCTATCTGCTGTGGAACCCGATGACCGGGCGGACCAACGGCACGACGCCGAACTTCTTCGCCACCATCACCA
>JBLHKG010000328.1:0-3971 GCA_047619835.1 Alphaproteobacteria bacterium | reverse complement strand
CCGTGCCGCCATTCTTTTCCGCCCACAGGCTGGCCGGCGCGATATAGCCGAGCGTCTTGCCGACTCCGGTGCCGGCTTCGGCGACGACGGTGGTGGGACCGGACGGGTCGTCGCGCGGCCCGAAGGCAGGACAGACGGCAGAGGCGTAATCCGCCTGCTGCGGTCTTGCCTCGGCCCCGGCACCGACCAGCCGGATCAGCCGTTCGCGTGCCTCGGCCGGATCGACGGCAAAATTCTCCGGCGGCGGCTCAGGCGCGTGTTCGGCCCAGCTCGGCAGGCGCACCCAGACGTCGAGACCGGCACGCGGGCGCGGCTGATCTTCTTTCGGGTGGGCTTTTGCCAGCGCCGCGATCACCGCCGGACCCCAGCCCCAGCCGCCATCCGACATGGTGCGGGCAATCGGCACGGCATCGCGCTCATGGCTCAGCGTGCGGTCGAGTTCGCCGATATCGCCCATGTCGGCGAGCAGCTTTTCCACGACCAGCCGCAGCCCGCGCGCCTGATCCTCAAGCGTCGTCGGGCGGTCCAGCCCCAGCGCCACGGCCACCCCCGCCGGTGTCGGCAGGCAGAACTGCGCCGGTCGGGCGAAAGCAAACAGCTCCAGCACATCCAGCGCCGGGGTTGGCTCGACACCAAGCCGCCGCGCGACGGTCGGCCCGTGGCACAGGATCGGCGGTGGCTGGCCCTGCAGCGCAGACAGGGCATCGCGCGTCGACAGGCGGCGCGTCTCGCCATCGGCGGTCATGATGACCGCTTCATTCAGCCCGACCACGATGATCTGCCGCGTGAGCGCGGGGGACGAGGGGGTGAGCGGCATCGGCGTTGTCATAAGATGACTATATAGATGCGGGCGACTCGTGCCCACGATTCGGGTCGTCTGGTTGATTGACGAAAAGCCCTGCCAGGCCTAGTTTCCCGGCCTCTTTATCGAGTATGGAGATCTGTACGGTGGACAGCGTTCGCACCCTGGCGCAGGACGCCCGCGCCTGGCCGTTCGAGGAAGCGCGCAAGCTGGTTTCGCGGCTTGGCGGCAACACGCCTGAAAAGGGCTATGCGCTGTTTGAAACCGGCTATGGCCCGTCGGGTCTGCCGCATATCGGCACATTCGGCGAAGTCGCGCGGACCATCATGGTGCGCCGCGCGTTTGAGGCGCTGTCCGACATTCCGACCCGGCTGTTCACATTTTCTGACGATATGGACGGGCTGCGGGCCGTGCCCGACAATGTGCCGCAGAAGGAGATGATGACTGAACATCTGGGCAAGCCGCTGACCTCGGTGCCCGATCCGTTCGGCTGCTGCGAAAGTTTTGGCCATCACAATAATGCCAAGCTGCGCGAATTCCTCGATACGTTTGGCTTCGAGTATGAGTTCCACAGCGCGACCGATTGTTATCGCTCGGGCCGGTTCGACGAGACGCTGCTGACGCTGCTGCGGCATTATGACGAAGTCGTTCAGGTCATCGCGCCGACGCTGGGTCCCGAACGCCGCGCGACCTACAGTCCGTTCCTGCCGGTCTGCCCCAAAACCGGCCGGGTGCTTCTGGCGCCGGTCGTTGCGCATGATGTCGATGCCGGCACCATCACCTATGAAAATGAAGACGGATCGCATGTCGAGACATTGGTGACCGGCGGAAATTGCAAGCTGCAATGGAAGGCCGACTGGGCGATGCGCTGGACCGCGCTCGGCGTCGATTATGAAATGTCGGGCAAGGATCTGATTGATTCCGTCAAGCTGTCCACGCGCATCTGCAAGATTCTCGGGGGTCGCCCGCCCGAAAGCTTCACCTACGAGCTGTTCCTCGACGAGAATGGCGAGAAGATTTCCAAATCGCGCGGCAACGGGCTAACGGTCGATCAATGGCTGCGCTATGCGCCGCCGGAAAGCCTCGCGCTTTACATGTTCAATTCGCCGCGCAAGGCGAAGCGGCTTTTTTTCGACGTGATCCCACGCCATGTCGATGATTACCTCACGTTCCTCGGCAAGTTCCGTGACGAGGACGAAAGCAAGCAGCTGGAAAATCCGGCCTGGCATATTCATGGCGGCGCGCCGCCCTCGGCGGAGGATTCGATCAGCTTCGCGCTGCTGCTCAACCTCGCGTCGGCCTGCAACACCGATGACAAGGGCGTGCTCTGGGGCTTTATCTCGCGCTATGCGCCGGATGTGACTCCCGAGAGCGAGCCGATCCTCGCCCGGCTGGTCGAACATGCGATCCATTACTATCAGGATTTCGTAAAGCCGGAAAAACGCTTTCGGATGCCGGACGATACTGAAATCAAGGCGCTTGAAGATCTCGCGGCGACGCTCAAATCACTGCCGGCGGATGCCGATGGCGTGACGATCCAGAATGAACTCTATGAGGTCGGCAAGCGCAACGGGTTCGAGAATTTGCGCGACTGGTTCAAGGCGCTTTACGAGATTCTGCTGGGTCGTGAACAGGGCCCCCGCATGGGCTCGTTCATCGCACTCTACGGTATCGAGGAAACATTATCGTTGATTGGTCATGTGCTGGCCGGTGAGGATATCTCGGCGGGTTAATCGCTTTCCTCAGTCCGATTTCCAGCCGAGTCCCATCCGCGCGAAATTCGGAACGCGCAGCTGGCCTTCCTCGACATAGGGCGCCCAGGCGTCGAGCAAGGTTTGTTTGAGACGGTCAAACGCGTCGGCATTCAGACCCTCAATTTTCTTCGCAAAACTGCGCTTCAGCCCATTGGTTACATATTGATCGCTGTCGGGAACCGCATTTTTGTAGCTCAGATCCCGCTCTTCGGTCCGGGTAAAGCCCGCGCCATCCAGAATATCCCGGAGCGTGCCCGCTGCGCTCATCGAATGACGGTCGGGGATAGCTCCTTCTTCCTCGCCAAAGAAAGCCGCAACGGTTCGGCGCGGCATGAAGAAGGCCGGGTTTTCTTCATAGGGGCCCCAGACGACATAAGCGATCCGTCCGCCGGGTTTCAGGACGCGCAGCGCTTCGCGGGCGGCAGCGATCTTGTCCTCCGGGAACATGATGCCGAACCGGCAGGTCACGCAATCGAACGAGGCGCCCGGAAAAGGCAGCGAGATCATGTCCGCCGCCGCGAATTGCAGGATCGATAGCTCCAGATTGTCAGCCCGTCCGCGCGCCGTTTCCAGCATAGCCGGTGTCAGATCGGTACAGACCACCTTCCCGTCGCCCGCCATCGACAGTGCGATGCTGACCGCCGGATTGCCCGAGCCCCCGGCGATGTCGAGCACGGCCTCACCGGGTGTGATTCCGGTTTCAGCGATGATCATCTGGTTAAAGCTGTCGTCCTGCGAGACACCCTGGGCGGTCGTCTTCGCCCACGCCGCGCTTCGTTCCGCCCAGCGGTTTGCCATCTTACTTCCCCCCGATCCCGAGACGGGCGACGACGGGAATGTCGAATGCGCCGCCCACGCGCAGCGCAGACGCGGCTTTCTCGATGCAGGCAACAAGTGTCTTCCATCCTTGCTCGTCAAGCTCACCCGTCCGATGCGGGATGGTGCGCGCCGCCGCGCGGCGGAAATAATTGTCGCCTGATTTTACAACTCGCCGATAAGACACGCGTCGCTCCTTGATTGTTTTGAAACCGGCTTCGCCGAGCAGATTGCCCAGCGCGCCCTCTTCACCCAGAACATGGCGTACCATCCGCGGCGGGAAGTCTTCTGCGAAATATTCCGAGAGCCCCGCCCGAACGGCACCAAAGGTCGGGTTCTCATCATAGGTTGCCCAGACCAGCCATGCGGCCCGTCCGCCCGGTTTTAGCACGCGCCGGGCCTCACGTACGCAGGCGTTCTTGTCCTCGGGAAACATTAATCCGTTGCGGCAGGTCACGGCATCGAAACTGTCATCGGCAAAGGGTAGCGTCGCCATGTCCCCGATGCGCGTTTGGACATTGTTGAAACCCAGCGCTTCCGCGCGTTTGGTCGCCACCGCCAGCATATCCTCGGTCATGTCGAACGCGGTGACCGATCCG
>JBLHKG010000327.1:0-3981 GCA_047619835.1 Alphaproteobacteria bacterium | reverse complement strand
GGAATGCGGTGGACAGTATCCTCGCGATGAAGGATGTCAGCCCCGAAACTGTCGGCGAAGAAGAATTCCAGCGGCGCCGCAGCCATCAGGCGCACGGGATGGGCGGCATCCCCATCGTTGGCGACCCTGATCATGTCGCCAACGAGATCATCGATTTGGCAAACGCAGGGATACGCGGCATCGGCGTTTCCTTCGTCAATTATCTCGACGAACTGCCTTATTTTCGTGATGAGGTGCTGCCGCGTCTTGAGCGCGCCGGGCTGCGCGAAGCACGGCAATAGGCGCCCATCCGTCGTTAAATTTGAACTCTTGATCCAATTGCGAGGACCAGATGAGTGAAGCCAATGGTATGGATTTCGGCCCATTACAGGGTCTGATCGGGGTGTGGACGGGGGATCACGGTGTTGATGTGGCGCCCGATCCCGACGGTGCAGAGACCAATCCCTATTTCGAGACCATCACCTACTCCGCCGTTGGCGGCGTGACGAATGCGGAAAAGCAGCATCTTGCGGCGGTTCACTATCGTCAGATCGTTCAGCGCAATTCCGATAAGGCGGTTTTCCACGACGAAACGGGTTATTGGATGTGGGACGCCGACGAAGAACTCGTCATGCATTCGCTGACCATACCGCGGGCGGTATGCGTTCTCGCGGGCGGTAAATATGGCGGGGAGAAAGACGACGACGGTCGCGCGATTATCGAAGTTGCGGCAAAGATCGATGACGATCGTTGGCAAATCATCCAGTCGCCCTTCATGCAGGAAAACGCATCAACCACCGCGTTCCGGCACAGGATCGTCGTTGGGAACGGCAGGCTGTCCTATTCGGAAACGACAATGGTCGATATTTACGGAAAGATATTCGAGCACACCGACCAGAACGAACTCGTCCTTAGCAACGCTGGTTGACGAGGCCGGCGGCTAAAACCGTATTGTCAGGCAAACACCAGATTGCCATCCGCGTCGCGGATCAGCCCGCGCCCGTCTTCCGATGACGGCATGTTCTTCGGGCCGAGGACAATATCTCCGGTTTTCACCAGCCCCTTGAAAGTATCGACCTCTATTATGCCGTCCTTGTTGGTCAGCGCTGGTTTGGCCTTCCCACCCGCCGCGACATCCTCCATCGATTTACGGAACAGACGGCGATAGAGCGCAATTCCGGCATCCGATGAGGCGAGATGTTCTCCCTTGTACGGCGGGATAGCGCCCTGCGATTCCTGAATAACGAGATCCTCGACCGGTGGGACGCCCTCCCAGGCGGGGTATTTTCGGTTATCGTAGTCTTTCTTCTCTACGGTGCCGCGTATCCCGTCATCAAGTCCGCGTGCAATATTGCTCTGCCGTGGGAAAAAGTTGCTGCGGAAATTACCCGGGCGAATGAGCGTGTAGCGGAAAATTTCGCTGTGCGTGTCATCGATGATCCGCAGCATGCCGCCGCCTTCGCGCCGGTCATTGGTAAAATCGGGGGGCAGGCCGGCAAGAATTCCGCCGAAGCGAAAATGAGTCGGAAACGCGAAGCTCCAGCTATTGACGAACTTCACATCGGGGTCGGCGGTATTGTGGACGACAACGCTTTTCATCCCGAAATCGGTTTCAAACACGCGAAATTTGCTATTCCGCCACTCGGTGTCGACCGTCATATCGCACCAGGGTTTGACCTCTTCGGGCACGGTGCCGGGCTCCAGCATATGAAGCACGTAGGAATGTCCGATATCGGCGAAATTTTCCATGAAATTCAGATAGGTGTAGTCCCGAAAATCACCGCGCGACAGCACCAGCTCACCGTCTGTTCTGGCCATGATGTCGATCTTGGGCAAAGGCGGCGGATCCGCCTTGTCGGGGCCCATATAACACCAGATGACGCCGGCCCATTCCTCCGCCGCGTACCAGATGTGCTGGACCTCGTTGAGCAGCGGGCTGTCCACCGGTTCAAGCGGCATGTCGATGCAACGGCCGCGATTGTCAAAGGTCCATCCGTGATAGGAGCATTGCAATCCGCACTGCCTGACCTGCCCGTATTCAAGCGAGGCGCAGCGGTGCGGACACACGGCGCCAATCAGGCCGATGGTTCCATCGCCGCTGCGGAACGCGACGAGATCCTCGCCCAGCATGCGGACGGCATAGGGAATGTCCTTGAGATCCCCCGACAGACAGAGTGGATGCCAATATTGGCGGAGCATATTCCCCGCCTTGGTGCCGGGTCCGGTCTTAGGGAATTCGCGCAGGAATTCGAGTTGTGATTCACTCCGATTGACGGTCGTCACGATATCTCTCCGGCTGCCTCGGTCGTCACTGTTGATCGCGACCGGGGTGTTGGTGATAGAACCCGTCCATTGTCCGGTTCGATTCAGGGACGAGTCAAGCGGAGCCGAGGAAAGTGCAGAAGCGGAGACGATTATAGGCCCAAGCTGACCGGCAAGAGGGATGGACGAGATGCAATCATCCGTGACGTAAACTTCTGAATCGTATCCAGCAACGGACATCTTTCAGGGGTGAGGAAACTTCGCTTCGTGACCCGAAGCCGAAGTGTCGCGCTCAGGCCGAGACTTCCGAGTTCAGGCCATAAGAGACATGTTTTAAGCTGGCAGAATGAACGCGAATAGCCAGTAGCGGAAGTCAATGCAGGGAGAACATCAGGCAGCGCCATCCTTCATCGGTGTGACCGGCGCATCGGCAGTGGGCCGGTTCATCAAGCTATCAAAATCCGCCAGGCCGACAAGAGGGGTGAATTCTTCTTCCTTTTGGGCCTCTTCTAGGAGAGCCGGGGTTAGTTCCAATGCTTTGTTGAGATCGATGATCGCAGAATCGACTTCTCCGAGACCGGCTTTTGCACAGGCTCGTTGATAGAGCGCAAGGCCGCTGTCCGGATTGTCCTCAAGAATTCGATTGCAAAGGCTCAACGCCCAGTCACGATCCCCTAATGCGAGAGCGGCGTCAGCCTTGTGGGCCATCACCTCAATGTCGCCGGGCGTGTGTTCCAGAATGCGATCATATATCTCGATCTTGGACCTCGGGTTTGGCGCTTGGTTGGACTGTAGCCACAGAGAGTGAATGGTTTGGGTCCGTTCAATTTCGCGTTGGTTCTCCAGAATGATCGCACCTTTCGAGAGCAAATCCTGTTCGAGCTGGGTGAGCCGGACCTCATACTCCTGGCTGAGCCGTCTTATTTCTGACTCTGCTCCGCTTAGCGCGGATTGCTTGATGTCTCTGATTGACCGCCAGCCCCAAATCGCAAAGACCGCACCCAGGCCCGCGAACAAGTAGAAAAAGAATGTGACTGTATTGTTGGCTAGGTTCGAAACATTTTCCGCCACCTTCAACTCGCGGTCTGTGACCTCGCGCACGAGGTTGATTCGGGTTTCGGCCAGCTCGGTGCGAAGCGCTTTCAGCTCGTCGAGCATATACCGCTCGATTAGCGGTGAGACGGCAGTAGCGGGACGCGGCGGGATCGATTGCTCCCGAGTCGATTGGGCCAAAACGGTCCCCGGCCAGCCAATCACGATTGAAAGCACTGCGATGGGGATAAGCATTCTGTTTTTTGTCATTGTCTTTTGGGGTCCTATGAAGCGTGCCGGAGACTGATACCGCTGGCCCTAATGCATAGGACATCTCACGGCATCGCAGAGTGAAGCGCGTATCGGTCACCACCCTTCATATCGCGACCCTTGGCAAAAGAAACGATATATTTATTTTCTTTTATGAGGGCTTTTTCTTATGCAGCTTGGGTCGGCAAGAAACCAACGCTCGAACGCACAAAATGTCGCCTATGGTCGGAAAGCAGAAGTGTACGGCGGAGACGCCGACTTCTCATGTTGGCTAAAAACGGCTGTCTTGCCTGTCGAAAATCACTTCCGCTCCACACCCAGCTTCGGACGTTCGCCCGCTGACTTCCGTTGTCGGGGGTGAAGCGGACCTGTTTGGATGGGTGCCAGAACCGCCGAGCCTGACCCGTAGCGGACGTTCATCGGTCCGAATTGACGATG
>JBLHKG010000326.1:0-3983 GCA_047619835.1 Alphaproteobacteria bacterium | reverse complement strand
GGCGCTACGGGTCAAGAATTCCCAGCTGCGCATGCGCACCCCGCAATGGTCGGGTGGCGGGTTCGGCGTCAAGGTCCAGATCTTCCCCTATGTCGTGCTGATCTGCCTCGCCTCGAAGAAATGCGGTCGCCCCGTCAAGTGGGTCGAGGACAAGCTGGAGCATCTGTCCGCCGCCGCTGCGGCGCCCAACCGGCTGACAAAAATCGAAGCCGCGGTGATGAATGACGGCACCGTCACCGGTTTTCGCTTCGACCAGCAGGACGATTACGGCGCCTTCCTGCGGGCGCCGATGCCGGGCCCGCTTTATCGCATGCACGGCATTCTGACCGGGGCCTATGACATCAAGCATCTGGCGGTCACCAACCGCGTGGTGATGACCAATAAATGCCCGTCCGCCATGGTGCGCGGCTTTGGCGGGCCGCAGATGTATTACGCGATTGAGCGCATCATGCAGCGCGTCGCGGTTGAGCTCGACATGGATCCGCTCGATGTGATCCGCAAGAATCTGGTGCCGGAAGGCGTGTTCCCTTATCGCGCCGCCGCCGGTGCCCTGCTGGATTCGGGCGATTATCCGGTCGCCATCGAGCGCGCCGTCAATGAAGGCAAGCTGGAAGAACTCAAAAAGCGCCGCGATGCAAAGCGCGCCGAAGGCAAGCTCTACGGCATTGGCTATGCGGCAATCGTCGAGCCGGCCCAGTCCAATATGGGCTACCTCTCAAATATCCTGTCGCGCGATGAGCGGGCGCGAAATCCCAAGGGCGGTGCGGTCGCCAACGCGACCGTCAATGTCGATCCGCTCGGCACCGTGTCGGTCACCGCCGATTCGATCCCGCAGGGGCAGGGTCATATGACAATCCTGTCGCAGATCGTCGCCGATGTGCTGGGGCTCACCCCGGATCACATCAAGGTCAATCTCGATTTCGATACGGCAAAGGACGCCTGGTCGATCGCCACCGGCAATTATTCCTCGCGCTTTTCGTCGGCGACGGCTGTTGCCTGCCAGATGGCGGCGCAGAAAGTCCGCGCCAAGCTCGCCCGGATCGCCAGCCAGAGCCTCAACGTGCCGCCCGATCAGCTGGATTTTATTGGCGGCAAGATCATCGATCGGAACAATGCCGAAAATGTAATGAATTTCTATCGCGCCGCCGGCTCGGCGCACTGGACCCCCGGTAATCTGCCGGAAGAGATGGAGCCCTGCGTCCGCGAAACCGGAACCTGGTCGCCGCCGGAGCTGGAATCGCCCAACGAGCTGGACCAGATCAATACCTCGCTGACCTATGGATTTGTGTTCGACTATTGCGGCATCGAAATCGACCGCGATACCGGCGAGGTGTGTATCGACGATTACGTAACGATGCATGATTCCGGCACCCTGCTGAATCCGCTGATCGCCGATGGTCAGGTCCATGGCGCATTTGCCTGGGCGGTCGGCTGTGCGCTGTATGAGGAATTTGTCTATAGCGAGGACGGCGCGTTTCTGACCGGCACGTTCGCCGATTATCTTGTCCCGACGTCGTGGGAAGTGCCGGAACCGAAGATTCTCCATATGGAGAGCCCATCGATGATGACGCCGCTCGGCGCCAAGGGCATCGGCGAGGGCAATTGCATGTCGACCCCGGTCTGTATCGCCAACGCGGTGGCCGATGCCATCGGGGCGAAGGATCTCACCCTGCCGCTGACCCCGTCCAAAATCGCCGCGCTTATCCAGGGCGACGAGCGGGCTCCGCCGACGGCAAAGGCTGCTGCGGCAGAAGCCGCCGCCAAAAAAGCGCCGGGCCACAAGCTGCACGGCACCGGCGACACGCTGGTCCCCGCTTCGCGCGAAGACGTGTGGCGGACCCTGCTCGACCCGGAAGCGCTTGCATCGGTCATTCCCGGCTGTCATGCACTCGATCTGGTCTCGGCAAACAGCTACACCGCCGAAGTCTCGCTCGGTGTCGGACCGGTACGCGGCAAGTTCCATGCCAATGTCGCGCTGAGCGAAATGGTCGAGCTCGAAGCGGCAACGCTGAGCGGCGGCGTGATCGGCCCGCTCGGCGCCTCGCAGGGAACCGGTCATGTGCGGCTGGTCACCGAAGGGGACGGAACACGGGTAAGCTATGATTACGAGATCGAGCTGACCGGCAAGGTCGCCTCAATTGGCGGGCGTATGCTCGAAGGCGCCACGAAGGCGCTGGTCAATCAATTCTTCGAACGGCTGGTCGCCCAGGTGGGCGGCAATACGGGTAAGTCAAAGGGCTTGCTCGGCGGGCTGTTCAGCAAACAGGAAAAGTGAGATGAAGCCCAGATCATTTGATTATCTGAAGGCAGGCTCCACCGAGGAGGCGCTTGCCGCCCTCGCGGAGGGTGGCGACGATGCGCGAATCATCGCTGGTGGTATGTCGCTGGTGCCGATGATGAATTTCCGTCTGGTGGAGCCGGAAATTCTGATCGACATTTCAAAAATCGCCGACAGCAACTATATCCGCGAAGACGGCAACATGGTCGAGATCGGCTCCTCTACCCGCCAGGTCCAGCTCGAAAAATGGGACGGGCTGGCCGACAAGCTGCCGATGCTGGCTGCCGCCTTTCCGTTTATCGGCCATTACCAGACACGGGCGCGAGGCACAGTGTGCGGCTCGCTCGCCCATGCCGATCCTTCGTCGGAGCTGCCGCTGTCGCTGGCGACGCTGGGTGGTGAGGTCGTGTTGCGGTCCAAATCGGGCCAACGGCGGCTCTCCGCCGCCGACTTCCAGACCGGCATGTTATCGACCGCCAAACGCGCCGACGAGATCGTCTCTGCCGCACGCTACCCAAAGCGCGAGGCCGGCGCAGGCTATGCCTTCAATGAAATGGCGCAGCGCCGCGGCGATTTCGCCATCGTCGCGCTGGCCGCCGTGGCGACCGGCTCGAAGATCAAGCTCGGTATCGGCGGGGTCGCCGACAAACCGACAGTGCGCGAATGGGAAATGCTGGAGGGCAGCGCGCTCGACGATGCGCTGAATGAGTTCGCCTGGGATCTGGGCGGTTACGACGACATACACGCGACAGCGCGCTACCGGCGTGAGCTGGTGCGCCGACTTGGCAAGCGCGTGATTGAGGAGGCCAAATCATGCCGAAATTGAACAAAGAAGCCCGCCACCCGGTGACCTTCACCCTCAACGGGACAGAGGTTTCGGATCATGCGTCGCCGCGGATGCTGCTCAGCGATTTTCTGACGCATACCATCGGCATCACCAGCTGCCATGTCGGCTGCGAACATGGCGTGTGCGGCGCCTGCACCGTGCTGATCGACGGCGTTGTCTCGCGCGCCTGTCTGACCTTCGCGGTACAGGCCGACGGCGCGACGATTGAAACCGCCGAGAGCCTCGCCAGCGACGAGGGCGAGCTGTCGGATCTGCAGAAATCCTTCAGGAAACATCATGGGCTGCAGTGCGGCTATTGCACGCCCGGCATACTGATGTCGCTGACCGCCTATCTGAAGGACACGCCCAAGCCAACCGAGGAAGAGCTGCGCGACATGCTGTCGGGCCATCTGTGCCGCTGCACCGGCTATGTCGGCATGGTCAAGGCAGTGCTCGATTATTGCGAGACGCACGAAGGCTGATAAACGGATTCCCGGCCGGGCGGATTTGAAAGCCGCCCCTACAGCGGTCAGGATAAAAGCAGGGATCGGTTTCAAACCGGCGGCTACAGCGAGGACGAAATTCGTAGCTCGCTTGATCGGATCAGCTTCGCATCGGATCAGCTTCGCAATGGACCGCGCCGAGGAACATCTTGCTGACAGCCCGTGGTTCGCCGGTCCGCACTATTCGCTCGCCGATATCGTCATGCTCGCCATCGTCCACCGGTATCGCGAGCTCTATCCCGAGCTGATTGCGCCGACGGACTATCCCCGCATCAATGAATGGCGCAATCGCATGATGGCCCATCCGGCGGTGGCCTGGGTCTATTCACCCGACACCGACGAGGTGCCGAGGCGTCCCGTGGGGAAGTCGGTCGAG
>JBLHKG010000325.1:0-3992 GCA_047619835.1 Alphaproteobacteria bacterium | reverse complement strand
GCTTACCATCCCGTGTACGGTCGCCAATTGGCTGCCGACAATTGTGAGGAGCGGGTGGCCGCGCGGGAGCCAGTCACCGGTGCCGATATTCTCAGCTATATCCATTCCATACCCGTCGATAGGCGCGATCACAATCAATCGGGAAATTCGTTCTTTTAGCGCATTGAACTGGCTTTCCGCGCGGGCGAGCCGACCGGCGATCTCCTGATTGCGATCCAGTATTTCGGCGGAAAACCCTTGGGTTGATAGCTGCCAGCGGAACAAATCGGCTTCCCGTTTGGTCTTTGACAGTTCCTGGTTGAGATCTGGTGACTCAAACCGGGCCAGCACATCTCCCGCTTTGATTTTACTGCCTTCGCGGACATTGAACTCAACCAGCCGGCTGGGCTCGGGGGCGAAGGCGGTGGCGCGGTTCGCCGCCGCGAGGGTCGCCGGCACCTCCACTGTGGTCCGCCAGGGAACGAAAAACAGCGCGACGATAAGCGCCAGGCCGCTAAAGGTAAGTACGGTGTTGCGATTCAAGCCGACATCCTTGCGTTGTCCCACCCAGACGCGGAGCTCCATAAAGAGGGGGCGCAAAATAAAATACACGATTTCAACAACAAACAGGAAAATGCCCAATGCCTTGAAAAACAGGTAATAGACCAGCAGCGCAATTCCGAGAAACAGGAAGAACCGATAAATCCAGGTAGAGAAGGCATACGCGATCATGAAAGCATGGTGGCCCGGTGGGACCTGCTCGGGCGGCGGATGGCCAAACGCGAACAGCCATTCCCTGAGCTTCCATCTGGCCAGCCCGAATGCACGCTCCTGCATATTCTCAATTTCCATCAGATCGCTCATCAGGAAATAGCCGTCGAACCGCATAAACGGGTTAAGATTGATCAACAGCGTCAGCAACCATGTGGTCGTCGCCAGTACAAATGCCGCGCTACGAAGCGGCCCGTCCGCCAAAAAGCTCCAGGCGAGGGTCGCAAAAACAGCCAGTATAATCTCGATACGCATACCGGCCGCGCCGATCATCAGCCGCTTGGCACGCGACGGCAGCTTCCAGGCATCGCTGGTATCGGTATAGAGCACCGGCCACATCACCAGCAGCGCCACGCCCATACTTGGCACGCGGCAGCCATAACGCTTGGCCGTGTAGGCGTGCCCCAGCTCATGCAGGATTTTAGCAGCGATCATGGCGATGCCGTAATAGACCAGGCCCTCCCACGAAAAAAAATGTAGAAAGGTTGCGACAAAGCCGTCCCACTGACGCAGCACCAGGCCCAGAGCCAAAACGCCGAACAACGCAGCGAGCAGCGAAAACTGCCGGCCAAACAGCCAATCCACATAGGGCCGGGTCGCCTCAAGAAAACCGTCTGGCCGGACCAGCGGAACCCGAATGAACAGATAGTTGTGGAGCAACCACATTATCCAGCTCCGGCGCTGCGCCGAGACCTGGGCAACCAGACTGTCGATTGCCTCGCTGCCGCGCATGCGCAGGAGATTGGTTCGGGCAAGGAAGGTGAGAAAGGCATCGACGGCCTCCTCATCAATATGGAGAGGCGTTTCCTGACTGATCGCCTGTGCGATCAGCGGCGCACTCCCCATCTCCCAACGTGACAATATCTCGAACTCTGGCCAGCCAATCCGGAAAAACCGGTTGGAGGAAGGATCGTGCAATGACCATGATGGCGCACCGTCATTTGACCGGGGACCCGGGTAAAGAGTCAGTTCCTCCCGCAATGGCGGCAATGCTGCCGCGGCCTCCGCCACGTCAGAAACCCAGCATTTGCCGGAGCGTCGCCAACGGCCGGCGCATCAACAGGTAGAAAACGGTGACTTCCTTACCGTAGATTTTCGCGGTGCCCCTAAGGCCGATCCGCGGCGGCGTCTGGCCGGGGGCGAAGTCGGCCTTGATCGTATAGGCAAGAATGCCCTCAGGCGTCACGTCCGCCTCGTAGCTGGCGTAGCGAAGCTTCGCAGGAACCGGATTATGGGGATCGATGTTCCGAAACAGAACGATTTCGGCGCCCGGTTCCAGGTTAATGGCATCAGAGACCGGAAGCCGTACCTTGAGTTCTGACCGGCTGGGGTCGGCAATGGTCATGATTTTCTCGCCGATGGAAACCGGTCGCCCGATCCAGTCATTGACGTCCGTGAAAACCGCGACACCGTCGCTGGGTGCAGGAACATGGGCGCGCAGGAGAAGAGAGCCGACATACTTCGCCTCAGCCGCCTTGGCATCCATTCGCTGCTTGAGAAGGCTGAGCCGCGCCTTCGACTCACGCTCCAGCACGGCGCGCTGCGCAGTCTGGCGATATTCAGCCTCGACAAGCAAAAATTCCTTACGCGTCACCTCCAGCTTGTTGGACAGTTCCCGTGTATCAAGATTGAACAGGGCCTGACCCTTCTCGACCGTCTGATTGGGGGTGACATGCAGCTTATCGATCACGCCATCCAGCGGCGAGCGGACCACTGTCGGTTTAAGGGGCGTCACTTCGCCCGGCGCCAGAACCGACTGGCGCACCGGGAGAAACATGGCGGCGACGATTAACGCCGTGACAAAAAGCGTCACACGGATTTTACCGAGCGCATCGAGGCCCTTGCGAAATGTTCCCCGCCGCTCCCAGTAATAGCCGCAGGAATGCCCAAAGACGTCGGCGAGATAATCCAGAAATCGCCGCTCGACAGCATTCCAGTCCTCGTCGCGAGCGAGAAACAATCCACCGATGGTGGTGCCTCCCTGTCCCTGTATGGGAATCCAGACAGCATATTCTGGAAGCCATTCCGACCAGCCGCCAGCTGTTTTCCCGGTCAGAAGGTCAGGCCCGACATCAAGCATCTCGGAAGGGTTCGATTTTGAAATCTGCGCCAGCGCCCGGTTCATCCAGGCGATAAACGGGGTGTTCTTGTCGATTCCCGGCAGACCCGAAACATAGGCGACCTCGCCGCGCTGTTCGCCGCGCCACAGAACCGCCTGACGATAGGGGATCAAATCATGGGTGGCATTGACGATCAGAAAACCCAGCTCATCGATCGTACTGGCACTTCGGATCTTTGCTTCCAGCTCGATCAGCGCGCCCAGGCCCTGAACCTGCCGCTGAAGATCCTCGGTCATACGCTATTTCTTCGCTGGCGTGAATAAAGCCCGACCACTCATACCCGATATCAATCCTGGATTGGATGACGATATTTGGCCCGTGACCTTTACCGTCTGGCTGACCGCGTCGATACGCGCGCCAAGCGCAATGATTTTAGCCTCATAACGGCCACCGGTTTCCTCAATATCGACCGTGAACTTGTCACCGACGCGCAGGCCCGGACGCCAGCGGGAGGGCACGATCGCCTCAACCTCAAGAACAGTATTGTCCACGATCTCCAGCAGCTTGTCGCCGAGTTTTACATATTGATAGGTACGGACCGCCAGTTCGGCAACCGCGCCGCTCCAGGGCGCAACAACGATGCATTTCTTGAGTTTGGCACGAATGATCTCACGTTCTGCCAGCGCTTTACGAACCTCGGATCTCGCAACCGCTACTTCCATCGCGCCGATCGATCCGAGAGTTTCCAGCTTGGCATTTACATCGCGCTGGCTTTGCGCAACGGCCAGCACCGCCGCGGCACGGTCGAGTTGTGCCTTCTCGGTCGCGCAATCGAACTCGACCAGGGGTGCCCCCCTGCTAAACCGCTGCCCCTCACGAACCCAGATTTTATTGATCTTTGTTGCCAGCTCGGCCGATAGAACGGTCTGCCGCTTGGGGCTCAGCTGGGCGCGAATTTCTGTTTGGGCAGATTCGCTTCCGCCCATCGCGGGGCGGGAGGCTATGTTCGGGTCCGATTTCTGGGCATATCCCAGCGTCGCGGACAAAGACGCCCAAATAACTGCGGCAGTTGCCACGCCCGTCACCCGGATCCAATTCTTGGTCATGCTTCACCCATGGTTCGGCACCCTGGACGCGTTCGGATAGGATTTGGCCTTTCTTTGGCCAGGTTCTTGCTCGCGC
>JBLHKG010000324.1:0-3993 GCA_047619835.1 Alphaproteobacteria bacterium | reverse complement strand
CGCCTGATATTCATGGATATTCATTATGTAGTGGCCTTTGCCGCCAATTTCGTGACGTTACGGGGGAGCCTATTTTTTGGCGCTAGTTTTCTTGGCGGCCTTTTTGGGGGCCTTTTTGGGGGATTTCGCGGCTGCTGCGCTCATCTTCTTCACAACATTGACCAAGCCCCGCACCGATTCAACCGAGGCGTTGAACTCCTTCTTTTCGGAAGCGCTCATCTCGATCTCGATAATACGTTCGACACCCTTGGCGCCGATCACCACCGGCACCCCGACATAAAGCCCCTTAACGCCATACTGGCCGTTGAGATAGGCGCAGCAGGGCAATACCCGCTTCTGATCCTTGAGATAGGCTTCCGCCATCTGGATCGCCGACGATGCCGGGGCGTAGAAAGCGGAGCCATTACCCAGCAGGGCGACGATCTCCGCGCCGCCATCCCTCGTGCGCTGAACAATTTCGTTCAGACGCTTTTTGGTGGTCCAGCCCATCTTGATCAGATCGGGCAGCGGAATACCGGCAACCGTCGAATAGCGCGGCAGCGGCACCATCGTATCGCCGTGTCCGCCGAGGACAAATGCCGTAACATCCTGCACCGAAACGTTGAATTCTTCTGCCAGGAAATAGCGGAACCGGCCGGAATCGAGAATGCCGGCCATGCCAACGACCTGATTGGCCGGAAGGCCCGAGGCCTCGCGCAGTGCCCAAACCATGGCATCCAGCGGATTAGTAATGCAGATCACGAATGCCTTGGGGCAATGTTTCTTGATGCCCTCGCCGACCTGCTTCATGACGCCGGTGTTGATGCCGATCAGATCGTCGCGGCTCATGCCGGGCTTGCGGGCGATGCCAGCAGTGACGATCACGACATCGGATTTGGCGATGGCGCTGTAGCTCGACGCGCCCTTCATGTTTGAATCGAAGCCCTCAATCGGTGAGGATTCAGCCAGATCAAGCGCCTTGCCGTCGGGTACACCCTTGACGATATCGAACATGACGACGTCGCCCAGTTCCTTCAGTCCGGCCAGATGAGCCAATGTACCGCCAATATTACCGGCGCCGACGAGTGCGATCTTGTTGCGTGCCATAAGATATGTCCCCGATTGGATCGAAAAATGCGTTATAGCAGCCCTTATAGCCGCCAAACCCGACGCAAAGCTAACGAAACATAGTTAACCTAGCGTGGACGGGCGGTTGGTACCGCTTTTCACGCCCTAGGGCAAGAAAAAGCCGGGTAGTTTACGCATTCGACGTGCCTTTTCCCCGCGCCAGCAGAAATACCATGGGGATCGCGGCGAGCGCGCCGAACAGCAGCAGGTTGAAATCGTTCAAAAAGCCGATTGAGAGAGCCTGACGCGAGACTTCATTTTCAAGCAGACGCAGTCCGGCAGCGCCATATAGATCCCATTCGGGCGGCAAAACAGGAGCCTTCATGGTGTCGCTATAGGGGCTCGTATGCTCGGCCAGATAGGCATGCGCCGTTGACCGGCTATAGGACGCAACACTGATCACCACCGACACGCCGATGCCGCTGCCGTAATTACGGCACAGGCTGGTGAGGGTTGAGGCTTCGGTCCGAAGATGATCGGGAAGTGTCCAGAAGGAAACCGTTGTCAGCGGAACCCAGATCGCGCCCAGCCCGACTCCGTTCAGAAAAGCGGCGGCAATAAAATACGTGATATCTGCGTCGATTGTAACGATCGACAGGATCCAGGCCGATCCGGCAACACTCGCAAAACCGAAAATAATCACGGCGCGGGGACCGATCCGGCTGGTCAGCCGACCCGCGACGGTCAGCCCCACGACAGTCCCGAGCCCGCGCGGCATCAACACGAGTGCCGCCGTCAGGATCGGATACCCGCGTAAATTCTGCAGGAACAGCGGCATGATGACATTCATCGACAGCACCAGAATACCCAGCATGAACATGAAAATCAGCCCGATCACCAGATTGCGGTCGGCGAATATCGCCGGCGAGATAAACGGGTTATCCGTCGTCAGGCTGTGAACAACAAACAGGTAAATCCCGAGCGCGATCAGAACACCCGCGCAGACGATAAAGTCGGATGAAAACCAGCCCTCCGACTGTCCCCGGTCGAGCATGAACTGGAGCGAGACCAGCGCCATGGCGAGCGAAACAAAGCCGAACCAGTCGAACCGACGCTCAAGATTACGGGGCGTTTCCCGAACGAATGTAAGAACCCCGAGGATCGCGAGGATGGCAAAGGGTGACGAAACATAGAACACAAAGCGCCAGCTATATTCGTCGGTGAGCCAGCCACCGATCACCGGCGCCATAACGGGGGCGAACATTACGCCAGTTCCCCAGATCGCCAGCGCCTGGCTGTGCCGTTCGCGCGGATAGGAATCGAGCATCAGGGCCTGCGAGATCGGCACCACCGGCGCCGAGAACATGCCTTGAAGCGCCCGGTAAAACATTATTTCAGAGATCGATTCCGCCTGACCCGACAGCATCGCACAGATCACAAACCCGACCAGCGTGCACATAAAGACGCGCTTGCGCCCAAAGCGACCGGCCACCCAGCCGACGGTGCTCATCGAGACGCCCTGCATCATGAAATAGATGGTCATAACCCAGGACACCTGATCCTGGTTGGCCGACAGCCCGCCCTGCATATGCGGCAGCGCGATGGTGGCGATGGTCATATCGGTGATAATGACCGTGGTCGCCATCATCACCGACGCGGTGATCATGATCCGGTTGACGCCGCCGCCTTCCGTAGACGGCGCCGCCGCGGAAATTGTTGTCATTTGCGGCCGCCGGCGAAGGCGCTGCGAATGATTCCGGCCAGCGTTCGCTCTCGCTTTGTATCGATGCGGACATTCACCGTCATTCCGGCGCGGAGCGGGGGCTCCCCATCGCGCCGATCAACTTCGAGACGCACCGGAACGCGCTGGACGACCTTGACCCAGTTTCCGCTCGCATTCTGCGGCGGCAGGACCGAAAACTCGGCGCCTGTCGACGGGCTGATGGAACGCACGGTCGCAGTCCATGTACGGTCAGGATAGGCGTCGATAACCAGTTCGGCCTTTTGACCCATCCCCACATGCGTCAGCTGGGTTTCCTTGAGATTGGCCTCCACCCAGATTTCACCGGCCTGGATGATCGGGATCATCGCCTTGCCGGTCTCGACAAACTCGCCCGGCTGAAGGTTTAACGGACCGACAATCCCGGCGGCCGGAGCGACGACGCGGGTGCGACGCAGATTGAGCGCCGCCTGATTGCGCCGCGCCTGAACTTCCATATAGAGGGGATGACTTTCCACCGGCGCATTGAGCTTGCCGCCGAGCCGGGCCAGTACCTGCTGCATTTTCTGGTTCAGGGTTCGCGCCTGCTGCCGGGCCCGGGTCAGATTGCGTTCGGCTTCGTCAAACCGGGCGCGGGTGGCGACGCCCCGGGCCGACAGCTTTTCCTGGCGTCCGAAAATACGTTGGAAATAGGCGATATCCTGTCTTGCCACAGCGATTTCAGCTTTCGCCTCGCGATATTCAGCGCGCAGAGCCGCGATTGTATTACGGACTCCGGCAAGCTCGGCCTCGGCACGGGCCAGCATGATGCGGTGCGGTTCCGGATCGAGTTCAAACAGCAGCGCGCCGGCTTTTACCCGGTCATTTTCGCGTACCAGTACCCGGATCGTCCGTCCGTCGATATCGGCGCTGACGGTCAAATGATGCGCCTTGATATAAGCGTTTTCGGTGGTGATATAGCGGCTGTTCTTTACCCAGTAATCTGCGCCCGCGACCAGCACCGCCAGCGGGACGACTCCCAACAGGAAAAAACGGATAATCCTCCGACGCAGGCGCAGCATGGCTTAGCTTTCCTCCGACTTTTCGGCGACCGCATGCCCATTTAGCAGCTGTGCGAGATTCTCCTTTATCAGCGACAGCGTGATGTGAAGCTGTTTCGCCTCGGCCGGTTTCAGGCCAGCAATTGCATTGTCGAGAACATCATCGGCCAATGCATACATCTGGTC
>JBLHKG010000323.1:0-3997 GCA_047619835.1 Alphaproteobacteria bacterium | reverse complement strand
TCGTGCCCGCCTATAACGTGAATGTAAAAGTCGTGCTGACCAACAAGGTGCCGGTGACGCCGGTGCGTGGCGCGGGCCATCCGCAGGGCACCTATGTGATGGAGCGGCTGATGGACCGCGTGGCGCGAGAGCTCGGGCTCGATCCGGTCGAGGCGCGCCGCCGCAACATGGTTCCGGGTGATCAGATGCCCTACAATCTGCCGATCAAGACGCGCGGCGGCATTCCGGTTCAGCTCGATAGCGGCGATTATCCCAAATGCATGGACGACGCGCTGGCTGCCGCCGATTACGCCGGCTTCCCCGCCCGCCAGCAGGCGGCACGCGCCGAGGGCCGCTATCTCGGGATCGGATTCGCCAATTTCGTCAAAGGCACCGGGCGCGGACCGTTCGAGATGGTAACGGTCAGGATCGGCCCGTCGGGCAAGATCATGGTCTATACCGGCGGCACCGAGATCGGCCAGGGCCACAAGACCATGCTGTCGCAGATCGTCGGCGAGCAGTTCGGCGGCGATATGGACAATATCATCGTCTCTAATTCCGACACCGGCTTGACCTCGCTTGGCATCGGCACCTCGAACAGCCGGCTCGCCTGCATGGCCGGCCCGTCGGCTCATATGGCCGCCATCAAGGTCCGCGAAAAGGCGCTCAAGGTTGCCGCCCATATGCTGGAGGCCTCCGAGGAGGATCTCGAGATCGAGAACGGCGAAATCCACGTCAAGGGCGTGCCCGATCTGAAAGTCCGGCTTGGCGATGTGGCCAAGGCGGTCGGCGGCACACCGGGCTATGCCCTGCCCGGCGGGATCGAGCCCGGCATGGAAGCGACCGAGACCATCGTCAATGATGCGATGACCTATGCCAGCGGCACGGCGGTCGCCGAGGTTGAGCTCGATATCGAGACCGGCCATGTCGAGATTGTCAATTTCGTCATCGGCCATGACAGCGGCACGGTAATCAACCCGATGATTGTCGAGGGCCAGGTGTTCGGCGGCATCGCCCATGGCATCGGCAACGCCTTGTTCGAATGGATGGGATATGACGCGGACGCCAACCCGATCACCACCAATTATGGCGAATATCTGCTGGTCTCGGCGCCCGAAATGCCGCCGGTGACGATGGTCCACCATGAATCGCCCTCTCCGGTGAACCCGCTGGGCGTCAAGGGCGTCGGCGAATGTGGCGGCGTCCCAACGCCCGCTGCCCTGGTGTCCGCCGTCGAGAACGCGCTGGCGCCGTTTGGCGTGCATGTCACCGAGGCCCCCATGACCCCGTCGGCGCTGCTGTCGATGATTCAGGAAGCGCGGGGGTGACGCGCTTACGCGACTTCTCACCGGCCCTCTCCCCCACCCGACCACCCAGCGCCAGTATCCTAGTGGGTGGTCGGGTGAGGGAGAGGGTTGGCACCGTTGCTAACAAGGCATGAAAAATGCCCATCCGCTTTGACGATATCGGCAATCGGTTAAAAGCCTTCCGGCTTGGCTCCGGCATGAGCGCCGATGAGGTCGCCAAGCGGATCGGCATCTCGCGCACCGCGCTCTATCGCTTTGAAAAGGGCGAGGTCGCCAAGATCGAGACGCTGGAGCGGCTCGCCGAGCTGCTGGACGTCTCGGTCCCGACCTTGCTCGGCGTCGGGGTCGAATATATCGCCTCCGCCATCAGCTTCTTCGAGCGGCTGCGCCAGATCGAGGAAGCCAGCGATCACATCACCGTGCTGGCCGGGCCGGTCTCCTATCTGCTGGCCTCCGACGGGTTCAATGCGACGCTGGAGGACGTGCTGGCCGAATCCATCCCCAATGAGGCCGCCGACCGGCGCGGCATCCTGCGCCAGCTGGGCGAACTGATGACCATCCTGCACCAGCGCCGCGCGGCCTATGCGGCGCGCCAGCCCGGCATACTCAATCTGATTTCCGGCACCGAGATCGACCGCTTCCTGCGCAACGGGCTGGTCGGGCGGCTCGATCTTGAGGACGATGTAATGGCGGCACGCCGCGCGAGGGCGCGCGATGAGGCCCGCCATCTGGTGCGGCTGATGGAAGAACAGCCGATCGGCGTCCAGATTGGCATCGTGCCCGGCGCCCTGCCCCATACCAGCTTCCAGATCTTCCGCGAGCGCGACCGCAAGATCCTCGCCTTGAGCCCGTTCCGGCTCGGCGAACAGCCCAACATCCATGCCGGCATCGCGATGATCACCTCGGCGCCCGAGGCCCTCTCGCTGCACGAAAAAGCCGTCGAGGATATGTGGCGCCGTGCGCTCAAAGGACCCGAAGCCGCCGCCTTCCTGCGCGATCTGATCGACCGGCGCAGATGAACTCCGGACACGCCTGCGCCGGCCCGCTCCCCCACCCGCCCACCCACGGAAGTATTCCTGGGGGGGCCGGGTGGGGGAGTGGGCCGGTGCGACGGAGCTTGCTCCCGTGAGTATCGCGGTCGCACTCGCCCATCACGAGGCCGGACGGCTGGAGGAGGCGGAAGCAGCTTACCGCGAACTCCTCACGGACGATCCGCGCCAGCCGGGCGTGCTGCATAATCTCGGCGTGATTGCCGCCACCTCTGGCCGAACCGAAGAGGCGCTCGCTTTGTTCGACACTGCCATCGAGATCGAGCCGACTTACGCCTCGGCGCATTTCAACCGGGCGGGCTCCTTGAATGCGCTGGGCCGGCTGGACGAGGCGACGGAGGGCTTCCGCCGGACAGTCGAGCTGGAGCCGGATCACTACGCCGCCCATCGCGCACTCGGATTTGTGTGGATGGCGCGGGGGCGGCGCGACCGGGCGCTCGATCATTTTGCCCGCACGCTGGAGCTGCGCCGTGGCGACGACCGGACGCCAATCGCCAGCGCGTCGCTGACCAGGACGACGCACGGCAAGATCGCCCACGATGCCGATCAGTTCCGCTATCTCGCCGCACAGGGCCGCGACCGGTCCCGCTGGGAGGCGCTGGCGCATGGCTATGATCTGGTCGCAGCGGCCCTGCCGGAGCAAGGGGTCGTGCCCCTGACCGACGAGCAGCTCGATCTGCTGGGCGAAAGCTATAACACGCCGTTTCATCTCCGCGCCGCGCCCGAGCTGCCGGGATCGACCCTCGGCGACGCGATGGTCGTGAATCACCTTGATGGTATCGTCCTTATTGACAACCTGCTGGCGCCGCGGGCGCTGGCGACGCTGCGGCGCACCCTGCTGGACAGCACAATCTGGTTCGATTTCACCCATATAAGCGGATTTCTGGCGAGCTATCTGGAAGACGGGCTCGCCACACCGCTGTTGCTGCAGATTGCCGACGATATCCGCGCCGCCTTTCCCGAACGGCTCGGCGACCAGCCTTTGACGCAGGGCTGGGCCTTCAAGGGGCTCAGGGGAGATCTGCCGATCGATCTTCATTCCGACGATGCGGCGGTGAGCGTCAATTTCTGGATCACGCCGGATGACGCCAACACCGATCCGACCACGGGAGGGCTGGCGATCTGGCGGACCGAGCTACCCGCCGAATGGCACATCACCGATTACAGGACTGACATATCCCGCATTTACGCCTGGCTCGACAGCAATCCATCCGACCGGATGATCGTCCCCTATCGTGAAAACCGCGCCGTTCTGTTCGATTCCCGGATGTTTCATGGCTCGGACGCGCCCAAATTCGCGCCCGGCTATGAAAATATGCGGATTAATATCACGCTGCTTTTCGGTACACACAAATCATAATCCATGGACAAATTTGTAACAAAAATGGAACAAGTGTTTATTTTGGTACAGTCGCATGATATATACTCGCAACGATCCGGCCTAATTGGAAAGCCCGAAACCCATGACTGATCTTAATCCAGATGCCAAATATGCCGCCGCGCCGGTCCGCGTAGGTGCGCCCGATCCGTGGCCTGACCGGCCCGCCGGTGAGTTCCTGTGCAACGTGATCACCAATGAATGGGTGAATGACGAGTACAAGCTGATTCAACTGGAAGCCCCGGCGCGGGCGCTGAAGGCCAAGGCGGGTCAGTTCTTCCATC
>JBLHKG010000322.1:0-4009 GCA_047619835.1 Alphaproteobacteria bacterium | reverse complement strand
GCCGGCGCCGGTCACCATGCCGAACAGGGCGGTACAGAACGACGCCAGCGCGAGCAGGTAAAACACCGTCGCATCCATATCGGGAATGCCGAGAAAGCTTGAATCCATTCAATGTCCTGAAGGATGGGGGTAACCTTGTTTCCTGCCGTTGGCCGTTCGGCGGCCGAACGGCGACCGAACGGCAGCCGGACGGGTCCGGGCGGAATTACCGCATCATACAAGGTAGCGGCGGCGGCGCACAGGGAGGCGGCGCGGTCTGGAGGACTGCCTGCCGATGTCTGTTGGTCACCCGGAAGGCGACAAGACCCTCTTAAATTCGGCCGGGCGCCCAGCCATAGGCTTTGGCACAGGCGCCGCCCATCAACATCGCTCGTTCGCTTGTCGTCAGGCGATCGGTGAGGCGGAACGGTTCAACCGCCTGTTGGTGGTTGACGACCGCGAAAGCGCGGGTCCAGTCGGTGCCCCACAGACAGCGCTCAAGGCCCCAGGCATCGAAAACGCGGGCGAGCGGGTCCCAGATGTCCGGATAGGGGTAGCCAGCGTGGGAGAGGGTGCAGGCGCCGCTGATTTTGATCACTGCGTTCGGGCGGCTGGCGAGGTCCAGCACCTTCGGCAAATCGGCCCACGGCTCCGCCGGGGCGGGCGGCGTTTTTGGCTGAAGGAGCCCCAGATGGTCGATGATGAAGCGTGTATCGGGGTGGCGGTCGATCAGCGCGGTGCCGGCGTCCAGATTGCCCCAGCACAGCATATTGACCGGGAAGTCGTGCCGTACGGCTTCGCGCAGGATCAGGTCGATACCCGCATCGCCCGGCTCGCGTCCCGCCTCGCTTGTCATCATGATGCGAATGCCGACTGTGCCCGCCGTCTTCTTCCACTCGGCAATGATTTCGGCCACCGCCGGATCTGCCGGATCGACCGGCTTAACGAGGGCGAAACGGTCCGGATGGGCGTTTTGCACCTCGACCGCATAGCTGGAATCGTAACGATACATGGAAAAGGCGGATATGAAGATCGCGCCGTCAACGCCGACCGCGTCCATCGCTGCCACCATCTCGTCGCCAGTGACATGGTCGG
Source organism: Alphaproteobacteria bacterium (assembly GCA_047619835.1). Classification (GTDB taxonomy): domain Bacteria; phylum Pseudomonadota; class Alphaproteobacteria; order MPNO01; family UBA2964; genus JAYOEY01. The sequence continues at coordinate 2,935 of JBLHKG010000322.1, read as the reverse complement.
GCCAGTTCGGCACGGCGTGCCAGGGGCGGTCCGGCGTGTTGGCGGCATAGACATGGACCTGGGAATCAATGATCGGCGAATCTATAACGGGCACACTAACTGGCATGGCGGCGGTTCCTTTGCTCAAGGTGGATTTCCTGTATTGCAGCAGTTTGCGGCGATATCGTCCAGAGCAGACCGTGATCCGCGGCAAAACCAAATTCGTCCTCTATGAGCTGAGACTTGGTATAAGTACGTTCCCGGTCATCAGCTGAACTGCCGGGTGGAAACGGCTGTTCGGCCCACGGAAAATCACGTCCGCTCTGCCCTCAGGTTCAGGCGTTCTGCCGCTTACTTCCGTTATCGGAGGTAAGCCGGACGTATCTGGAAGGTGGTCAGAACAGCCGGGTTTGACGCACTTCCGACATCGAGCCCTCATAGACTCGGCCCTCACCCAAGCATAGTATTTCGCCAATGAGCCGCATGTGGGAGGCATCATGGCGGAGGAGCGCGTCCAAAGAAGACTTGCGGCAATTTTAGCTGCCGATGTGGTCGGTTACAGCCGAATGATGGGGCTAGATGAAGCGGGAACTCGCGCGCGGTTCAATGCGCATCTCCAAAATTTGATCGAGCCGGCCATTGCTGACCGTAAGGGACGTATCGTGAAGACGATGGGCGACGGTCTGCTGGTAGAGTTCACAAGTGTCGTGGATGCGGTGGAATGTGCAGTAGCAATCCAGGACGGTATGAAAGCTCGTAATACCGACGATCCGGCCGACAAACGAATTGAATTCCGCATCGGGGTCAATCTCGGCGACGTAATCATCGAGGGCGACGACATCCACGGCGACGGTGTAAATGTTGCGGCACGTCTGGAGGCGTTGGCTGATCCAGGTGGTGTTTGCATTTCGGGCGACGTTCACCGCCAATGTCGCGGCAAGATCGATGTCACGTTCGATGTCACGTTCGATGATCTCGGCGAACAGGAAGTCAAAAATATTGCCGAACCTGTCAGGGCATTTCGCTTAGCGAAAGTTAAAATGGCATCATCAGCCGAACCGGTTTCAACACGTACTGATCTTCCGGTTGTCGCCATTCTTCCGTTCGATAATATGTCGGCTGATGCCGAACAAGAGTATTTTTCCGACGGGATTACAGAGGATTTGATCACGGCGCTTTCCCGCATTCGCCAAATCGAGGTGGTCGCCCGAAATTCAACATTTTTCTATAAAGGCAAGTCTCCAAATATTCGCCAAGTATCGGAGGAACTGGGTGCGCGATACGTGGTCGAGGGTAGTGTTCGCAAGGCCGGCAAACGAATTCGTGTGACAGCACAGCTTATTGACGGACAAACCGGAAATCACATCTGGGCGGAACGGTATGACAGAGAAGTCACGGACATATTTGATGTTCAGGACGAGCTTACGGAAACTCTTGTCGGGGCAATTACCCCCGGTATAGGCAGCGCCGAAAGACAACGAGCGAAACAAAGTCCCCCTGAAAGTTTGGATACGTGGAACCTCTACCAGCGCGGCATGTGGCATCTTCATCGGCGCACGCTCAAGGGAATGAATGAATTGCTTGAGGCACGGGCTTTTTTTGAAAAAGCGATAGGGCGCGACCCGGAATTTGGACCGGCACACGCGGGGTATGCCGAAACATTTTATTACAATTACATGTGGGGTTCGCTGGAAGCAGATTTGGAGACGGCGTTGAAATCGGCGCGGAAAGCAGTCGAATTAAGTGGCGAAGACGCCAACGCACATGTTGCCTTGGGTAGAATATATCGTCTTATTCATAATTATGATGCTGAAGCAGCGGAGTACATAACGGCTCTGGAGTTGAATCCGAGTATGGCAGTAGCCCACTACAGATTGGGGACAGCGTTCACTTTCTCTGGCAGTCTAGAAAAAGCCGTTCATCATCTCGAAACGGCAATTCGGTTGAGCCCGCACGACAATTTAATTGGCCCTTTTCATGCGAGATTGGGCATCGCCCATTTTCTCCAAGGGAACTACGAACAGGCCGCAAGCTTGACGCTGAAAGCCACCAGCATGCCAAGCACCCAGTGGCCCTGCTTTGCCTGTCTCGCTGCGGCGCTCGGGCATCTCGGCCGGATTGATGAGTCCAAGGCGGCATTGAAAGATTTTATGGATATACAACCGAAAGCATCTATTTCTTTCGTGCGTGATAACGGTGAGAGAAACGCTTTTTACAGCGTTGATCTTCTGCTCGATGGCCTCCGCAAAGCGGGACTGCCGGAGTGAAGCGCCTTGACAACCTAATTCGCCCTGGGGTTGGTGCCGTTAGCGAAGGTCCAATGTCGGTTAATGGCTAATCTGAGAACAGATGAACGCCGCGCGGGACTTCTGTTGTTGGATGCGGAACGAATATCATTCAAACCGAAATTGTCCTCATTGCCGAGGTAAGCAGGGTTGAATTCCAGCTTTAAATTCTGCTCTTAAAGTTTCGCAGCCGGTCGTGTCGTATTACCCGAACCAACGGTGATCGCGGTGTCCCAACTTATCTCCTGAATGTAGGCCTTTGCAGGGAGCCCACTCAGAGGACGGCTGTCTTCGTCATCGTGATCGTCACCTTCACCATCCTCGGTCTGGGCGAGTTGACTTGTTTAAACGGTACGCGAGAGAATATGCGTAAAGGTTTCTGGTCGGCAGTGAATTCGCCTGAGCTTCAGGCAGACGCGAAACGAATTGGGCTGATCGTAGATCCGCTCGATTATAAGCAGACTTTGTCGAGGCTCGCGGAACTCTTCAAAACACCGAAGTCCACTATTGCCAAAGTAAAGAAGACGATCCGCGTTAAGTGAATCAAGGAACGGGTACACTGCGTGGCCAGTCTACGCAGTGTACTTGTCTTGATCGTGCGCTGCGATGGCCTGTGGCTTAGCTAGTCGTCGTCAATGACGACTTAGCTAGGCGTCGTCAATGACGACGTG
>JBLHKG010000321.1:0-4012 GCA_047619835.1 Alphaproteobacteria bacterium | reverse complement strand
ATTCCACAACCATCTTCGATGTGTTGGCGATGACCGCTTTCAAACTCCCGCATCTTGCACAGAAGGCCATTCCGTTTACGGTTCTGTTCGGCGGCATGATGGCGTTCTGGCGCCTCAACCGTCATCATGAACTTGTGGTGGCGCGGGCCGCAGGGGTCTCGGCCTGGGAATTTCTTGCCCCGGTGCTTTTGATCGCCATCGTCATGGGCGTGATCAAAATTACCGTATACAGCCCGTTCGCCTCGGCCATGATGTTTCGATACGATCAGTTGGAGACCCAGCACATACGCGGCAAGCAGAGCCTCGCCGCGCTAGCCGACAAAGGCCTTTGGTTACGGCAACAGACCGGGGCCGGCCACTATATACTGCACGCCGATTCCATCGAGCCAAATGCCATCGAGCTTGATCGCGTTATCGTCTTCCAGTTCAACCTGAAAGACCAGTTCACATCGCGGATTGATGCCCGCAAAGCGAGCCTCGAAAAAGGGCGGTGGCGCCTGATGGACGTCCGGATCGCGGCGCCCGAACATCCCGTTGCGCCGGCGCCCGTCCTTTATATCCAAACCGACCTGACGCAAGAGAATATACAGGACAGCTTCGCCAAGCCCGAAACCATGTCGTTCTGGGCCTTGCCGGCCTTCATCTCAATTCTTGAAAACGCCGGCTTCAGCGGATTACGCCACCGGCTCTACTGGTATTCGCAGATAGCGGACCCGGCCCTGTTATGCGCTATGGTGCTGTTTGCCGCGATTTTCACTTTGAGACCTCAACGCCGCGGCGGAACAAGCGCCACGATCGGGCTCGGTGTGATAACCGGATTCGTCGTCTACTTCACCACCGATGTCGCTTATGCGCTGGGCCTGTCGGCAAGACTTCCTGCTATACTTGCCGCTTGGAGTCCCGCCACGGTCAGTCTGTTGCTAGGCGCCGGATGGCTGTTCCACATGGAAGACGGTTAGCGGAACAGTGAAACAACCAATAAAAATTCTGGCCATACTTGGCCTGGCCGGGTTTCTGGCAGCCCCCGTCTTCGGCCAGGAGCAGCCCGGCCGCGAGCCGACCGCACCCCGGAATTCCGCAACTGCGCCAGAGCTGCTGTTCAAAGCGGATGCGGTCGACCACGAACGTGAACTCGGGCTCGTCGTCGCGCGCGGTAATGTCGAATTTGTGCATGGCACCCGAATCCTCCGTGCCGACACCGTCAACTACAACCAGAAGGAAGACATCGTAACCGCGACGGGAAATGTCGCGTTGATGGAAGGGACCGGAGAGGTGATCTTCGCCGATCACGCTGAGCTCAGCGGAGATTTGAAGGATGGTGTCGTCGAGAACATCCGAGTCCTGCTATCCGACAATGCCCGAATTGCCGCCGTCGGAGGGCGCCGGATTGGCGGAAACGTTTTGGAAATGCGGAAGGCGGTCTATTCTCCCTGTCAAAAATGTATTGGTAACAAACCGATCTGGCAGGTCACGGCGGCGCGCATCATTCACAACAAGACGGCACAGGAAGTGGAATACCGTGACGCATTTCTTGAATTTGCCGGTATTCCCATTTTTTACACGCCCTATTTCTCTCATCCCGACCCCACCGTGGAACGGCAAAGCGGATTTCTGACACCCAGTTTCGGAAACGACTCCAATCTCGGCTTTGTTCTGGAAACTCCGTACTACTTCGCTATTTCGCCGGATAAGGATGCGACATTCCGGCCAATAATCACCTCAGACGAGGGTCCTGTGATTGCCGGAGAATACCGCCAGCGGTTCGCCCATGGCCTGATCAAGGCGGAAGCCAGCGGCACCATTGGAAGCAACACCAATGACAGGTCTACCGAGCGGGGACATTTCTTCACCAATGCCCAGTTCGACATCAATCCGACATGGCGTACCGGCGCGGATATCGCCCTCACCAGCGATGATACTTATCTGCAACGCTATAGATTTTCTTCAGCCGACACGCTGACCAACCACTTGTTTGTAGAAGGCTTTAGAGAAGACAGCTACGCGGTCGCGCAGGCCTATCACTGGCGCGGGCTAAGATCAGAAGACGATTCAGGAAACACGCCAATTGTGGCGCCGACGTTCGATTTCAATGCGTACAGCGAACCCGGCGTGGCCGGTGGCCGCTGGCGGGTGGATGCCAACGCCCTCGTCCTGACCAGAACAAGCGGAACCGACAGCCGCAGGCTATCCCTGACGACCGGATGGGAACTACCGCACATCGCACGAACCGGTGAAATATATCACCTGTATGCCGATCTCCAGACAGACGCCTATTTTTCCAGCCGCGTCCAGGTTCCGGGCAGTGCCGCTGGTGATCTTTCTTCCGGATTCAGCGGCCGCGCCTTTCCACGCATCGGCCTGGACTGGCGGTTTCCTTTTGCCCGAAGCGGCGGCCCTCTTACACAAATTCTCGAACCGGTTGCGGGCATCATGCTTGCGCCGAACGGCGGCAACCCGGGAAAGATTTCCAACGAAGACAGCCAGGATCTCGAATTCGACGACACAAACCTGCTGAGCCGGAATCGATTCACCGGGCTTGATCGTGTGGAGGGCGGGAAGCGCGTTTATTATGGGCTGCAAATGGCCGTCTATGGCACCAACGGATATACCGATGCATTTATCGGCCAGAGCTATAGGTTGAGGCGCGATAGCACGTTCGATCAGCGGTCGGGTCTCGACGATCACTTTTCGGATATCGTGGGCCGCGTGAACATCCGGCCCTCCGCGCCAGTCAGCCTGCAATACCGTTTTCGGCTGGATAAGGACGGTTTTTCGCCCTCACGCAACGAACTTTCGGGCTCAATCGGTCCGCGTGCCTTTAGAGTCAACGTAGATTACGGGTTTTTCGACGAGAGTTCCGGATCGGGAGAATTTTCAAACCGCGAGGAAATTTCCTTTGGCTTTACCTCTCAAGTCACGCCGGAATGGAGAATTGGTGCATCCACCCGGCGCGATCTAGAAGCCACCGAATCGCTTCGCCATCAGCTATTTCTCGAATATAAATGCGACTGTTTCACGACGCGGATCGATTTTAGGCGCATTTTCACGCAGGATCGCGATATCCAGCCATCTGATTCGTTCTTTATCCGGTTAATTTTCAAGACCTTGGGCTCGGTGGAAACAGCAACGTGAGCACTGAACAATACGCTGGCTGGGCAATTGCTCCAAAGGGGACGGTTGATTAGACTCCCCGGCATGACAGCCCCTATTCAAATCCTTCGCTGGGTAATGGCAGCCGCCATGGTTGCGACGTCCATGTCAGCCATCGATCTCGTCCGACCGGCCAAAGCGCAGCGGGTCCAGAGCATTGCCGCGATCGTCAATGACGACATCGTTTCGATGTTTGATCTTCAGTCCCGGTTGCAATTGGTCGTCGCATCGACAGGCATCAAGGTGACTCCCCGTCTGCGGAAACGGCTGATCCAACAGGTGCTCCGCTTGTTGATTGACGAACGGCTGCAAATTCAGGAAGCCAAACGTCGCAACATCACCGCGACCAAACGCGATATGAGCCGGGCATTTACCAATCTCGAAAAGCAAAACAAACTTAAACCTGGCATGTTCGAGTCATTTATTCGGCGCAACAACCTGCCGCGTAAGGCTCTGATAGGCCAACTCCGCGCTCAGATCACATGGCAAAAGCTTATCCGGCGAACCCTCACGAGACGCGTCACCGTGGGGCAGGAGGAAATTGACGAAGACCTGGCGCGCCTGAAGGCGCGACGAGGCCAATCCGAATATCGCGTCGCGGAAATTGTACTGGCGGTCAATACGCCCGAACAGGAACAAGGGGTCATTCGAACTGCCCAGCGCCTGATCGAACAACTGCGTAAAGGTGCGCAATTCACGGCGGTTGCGCAACAGATGTCGCGTTCAGCCAGCGCCTCCACCGGTGGTGACCTTGGCTGGATCGCCGAAACAGTCCTGGACCACGATCTGGCTCAGATCGTGCCGAAGATGAAGAAGGGAGAGATCGCGGGACCGATTAAAAGCCCGTCGGGAGTTCGCATTC
>JBLHKG010000320.1:0-4017 GCA_047619835.1 Alphaproteobacteria bacterium | reverse complement strand
CCGATGTGCCCTGGCGGAAAATCCTCGCCGCGCGGATCGCTAAATTCGCCAAGGATCGGGATGTCGGCAGCGACCAGCTGGCGAAGATGCTAACCGAAATACGCAAGGAAGCAGGATTAGCGGCCCCACCGCCCTCAGAACCACCGTCAAATCCACCGACAGAACCCACCGGACAAGCGCAGACTGCCGACCGGGCACCGCCGCCGATGCGCGGCCCGACCGCGGACGATGTGAAGGCCGCCCAGAAAATGTCATCCGGTGATCGTCAAGGGATGATCCGCGGCATGGTGGAGGGTCTTGCCGAGAAGATGAAGCAGAACCCCGGCGACGTCACTGGCTGGCTACGCCTCGCCCGATCCTATGGTGTGCTGAAAGAGCCCGAGAAATCACGCGACGCCTATGCCAAAGCCGCAGCGCTGAAACCGGGCGATGCCGACATTCTGTCACGCTATGCCGAAGCCATCGCCCGCACCGCCAATCCGGAAAAGGCCATGCCGGCGGAACTCGCCACCGTTTCCGACAAACTGCTGGCGCTGCAACCAAACCATGGCGCGGCGTTATGGTTCTCCGGCATCACACGGGCGCAATCAGGCGACACCAAGGGCGCGAGGGAACGCTGGACCCGGCTGCTTGGCCTGGTCGATCCGACCAGCCCGCAATACGCCAATGTCAAAGCACGACTCGATGCGTTGCCGCCACCGAAATAGATAAACGGAGGCACAATGATCCGGGCTTCCGCCATTCTGCTGTGTTCTGTTTTTCTGATCGCCCCCAGCGCCCATGCCGATTTCGCCGACGGCGCGCAAGCGTTTGACGGCGGCGATTACACCACCGCCTTCGCTGAATGGATCAGGCTCGCTGAAACAGGCGATGTTACGGCGCAGGTCGCGATCGCCGGGATATACCGTGCCGGCACTGGGCGCACGGTCGATATTGGCAAGGCGGCTCATTGGTATTCCAAAGCTGCCCGTGCCGGCGATGCGGTGGCGCAGATGAATCTGGGCGAAATGTACCAGCATGGCTGGGGCGTAAAACAAGATCCGGTGATGGCCTATGGATGGTACGAGCGCGCCGCCGCACAGGGGAAACAATGGGCGGCGACCCAACAGGAAGCTTTGGCAAAATCCATGACCGCCGATCAGATCGCAGCGGCCCGCAACGGCGTCAAAAACTGAGCCAGCCGGTCTTCTCCGCACCCGAATACAGCAGGCGCAGGGCCAGCAGCGACAGCACGATCTGAAATACGCGGCGGAACACGCGCTCCGGCATGCGACGCAGCGCGATGCGCCCGACCCACGAGCCCGCGATCGACGTCACAATCATCGGAATGATCAGCGGCAGATAGACCATTACGGCGAAACCCAGCATTCCGAAAACCAGAATCTTCAGCCCATGAACAAATGTCATCAGGAAAGAATGGGTGGCAACGAATTGCTGTCGATCGGGGCACGCCGCGGCGACAAACGGGGCCAAAAGTGAACCGCTGGAGCCGACAAAAAAGCCCAGCAGGGTTCCGCCCGTGCCCAGCGCAAAAAATTTCGCGGGCGAATAGGCTGTCGCCGCGGGCGGGCGGGCCCAGCAGACATAGAGGATAAAGACGCCGAGGACCGCCTGCATGATTCCGGTGGGAAGTTCAACCACGACATTGCCGCCGACGACAGCGCCAATCAGGGCCCCGGCGATAAAAGCCGGCAGCAGCTGGCGAACCACCATGCGGCGCATCATCACCATACGCCCCAGATTACTGCCAAACAGCACCGCGCCGTGCAGCGGGATCAGCACCGCCGGCGGAAAAATCGTCGCCATCACCGCCAGCAGCAGGACCCCGCCGCCCAGCCCGGCAACCACGCCAACCGCGCCGGTCACGAACGACAGCGCGGTCAGCCCGATAAAAACCCAGGGAGAGACATCGGGGACGATATCGAGAAATTCGATGAGGCTGATCCTGCGTGATCGGGTTTTGTTTGAGTGTTGGTCCGCCGCTCTCGACGGCAGGGTGGAGAATGCTTGGCTACTTGCGACTCCAGCCGCCCGAAGGGCTCATAATCCAGGTGCCGGCGGGCGACTTGCCCGCAATCCGGCCTGCGTAGAATTTACCAACCTGATCGGATGAAACGCCCTGTTCGCGCGCCCGCCTGGCATAGATCTGACCGCGCTCCTGATTGATTTTATTGACCAGGCTTCGCACGGCTGGTGTCGCCGAACTTCGGGCAACCGCATAGCCGTCGGACTGTTCGCCGACCATACCCGATGCCCGCGCCGCGTCGAGCGATTGGGCTACCGCGTGAGGCGAGAACAGTGACAGGCCGCAAACCATCAGCACCGCAAAGGCAATGAGTCTCAGACGGAAGGCAATGCCCATGTGGCCGCTACAATTTGCTGGGTAAGTTCGCATTGTCGTCATCAGAATATATTCGGGTTGGCATTAATATCTTTTTTGGCGGTCTCTTCCAGCTTCACCCTGACCTCTGCATCCAGCTTGATGTTGAGATTGATCGTGATGGGTTTATCCGGCGCCTGGATCGCCACCTGCGGCGTACAGCTAACCGTCACCGCCAAAAGCGATATTCCCATTAGCCGCTGGACTGTCTTCACCTTATCGAGTCCCCTTGCGCGTTTCCGGCCTGACGATATCCCTCAAGGCCTTTCCTGACAACTGGTACCACTGAACGGTGGCATCAAGAAGGCGGTCCAGATTGGTCTCCAGATTGATGTTGATCTGAAACTTGCGCCCGTTGAGAACCGCCGGATTGTGGCCCAGGGTCTTCAGCTTCACCCGCGCATCGCCTGCCAGCGATTTATCGACATCGACGCGGAGATTCTCATAACTAAAATTCTGCAACGCCTGAAGCATCAATGCCACCTGCTCACCGCCTGTCTTCAGCACCTGTTCGGCCCGCTCGGATTTCAGACGCAGCATGCCGCCGCCCCGTGCCGCAAGCACGCCGCCCTCTATCGCGATCTTCGACTTGGTCAAACGGACAGGCACTGTACCGTCAATCTGTCCGGTCGCCTCGAAACCATCAAGATTACCCAACCCCGGAATCTGTTCCAGCCGCACGCCTTCAAGGGTCATCGTCGCCTGTGCCGTCTCATTGATCGGGTCGATCGCGGGCGCCACGATAATGACTTTTCCGTCAGCCAACGCGGCTTCGGCACGTCCGATGCTGAGGACACCGCTCGGCAATAGCGCAAAGCGGATCGATGTATCGGTGACGACCACGCCGGCATCTATTTTCTTTATGAGGAGACGCTGATCGGGCGCGGTCGACAGGGGGAACAGATGATCGAGGGTAATCGTGCCGCTGATGCCATCGACCACTGCGTCCTCCGTTTCGCCACCGATCCCGTCGAGCCGAAGCGTCGCCCTGCCGGTCAACTGGTCGCCGCGCCATGCCAGCCGGGCGTCGCCGCCAAACCGGCCCGTGACGTTGCGGATGTCTTTCAATGTCTTGAAAATCGAAACCGGCCATACACCGGACGGACCGAGGGTGAGATCGGGAATGGAAATTTCTGCATCACCAACGCCTTTCGCCAAATCGTGACGACCCGCAATATTCGCGAGTTTTCGAATTCCTAACCCACCGATATTTGCCCCAAAATCGACGCCAGCACGGGTTTGCCGGACAGTCGCGTCCACCGCATAGTTGCCAAACCCCGGCATTGGTGGGGCAGACTGCACCGCACCAACGGCGATTCTGGCCACCAGCGATTCCAATCCGGCGCGTGACGTCAGCCGCGCGATTATGCCCGTCGCCCTGACGGATTGATCGCCGCGTACCAAATGAGCGCTATCGATCGCAACGCGCCCGCGATAGGCCCCATCAGCCGCCAGAATTCCATTGGTCTCTATCGTGCCCAGCGTCGCGGCGATCACGGTCGGCCCTTCTATCGTGATGGGCCCGGGACTGATCGACAATTTATGGTCAATGGCGATACCCGGGATCGAGTCTGGATTTCCTGAGAGCCCGGAAAGGGCGAGACGACCCGATATCGCCGCCGACAATCTTTTCGCCA
>JBLHKG010000319.1:0-4020 GCA_047619835.1 Alphaproteobacteria bacterium | reverse complement strand
AGCCTCGACGTCTATCTGCGCCTACTTGAAGCATTGGGAGCTGAGCTGTCAGCGACGGACCGTCTGACCGACAGGGACTTGACCTGAAATGGCACGCATTGCCCGTGTTGGTCGCCGCATACGCCAAAGTAAAACCGCCGTCTGGTATGAAAGGGCCAAAGTCGGCACGCTGACGCGGGCGACCGATGGGGCGATTGGTTTCGCCTACGATCCGGCATGGCTGGCGTCCGACACAGCCTTCCCCGTGGCCAGCGCCCTGCCACTGTCCAAAGCCAAATGGCAGGGCGATCCCGTGGTGGCGGCTTTCGACAACCTGCTGCCCGATGCCGAGGGTGAACTACGCGAAAAGATCGCCGCGCGGGTGGGAGCGCCCGGCAAGGATGTATTCTCGCTGCTGTCGGTCTTGGGGCGCGACTGTGTCGGCGCGCTGCAGTTTCTGCCGGTCGATGAGGTCCCTTCCGAGCAGGACATGCAGTATCGCGTCATCTCGGAAGAGGAGATGGTCGCCGATCTGAAGAACCTCGCCGCAGCGCCGCTTGCCCAGGGCGAAGATGAAGATTTCAGAATTTCCATCGCCGGTGCGCAGGAGAAGACAGCTTATCTGCGCGTGGCCGACCAGTGGGCCAAGCCGCGAGGCATCACGCCGACCAGCCATATCTTCAAGACGCCCATGGGCATCCTGCCTGGCCCCGACCAGATCGACCTCAGCGACAGTGTCGAGAACGAATTGTTCTGCATGACCCTCGCGCGCGAAATCGGCTTGCCCGCCGCGCATGTCGATAAGATCACCCTTCCTGGGCAGGTGGTGCTGTCGGTCGAACGGTTCGACCGGGTGTGGCAGGGCGATACCCTGAAACGTTTGCCGCAGGAAGATATCTGCCAGTCGCTGGGTTACCCCTCCGCTATGAAGTATCAGAAGCTCGGCGGTCCTAGTATCGCGCAGATCATGGAGCTTTTGCGGGAATCCGATACGCCGATCGAGGATCGGGAGACTTTCTTTCGGGCGCAAATCTTCTTCTTCCTGATCGGCGCTTCGGACGGGCATGCAAAGAATTTCAGCCTACGTCTGGGGCGTCAGGGCCGCTTTAGTCTCGCCCCCCTCTATGATATTCTGAGCATCGCCCCAATCGTGCGCGCCGGTCGACTACAGCGCAAACGCTACCGTCTCGCCATGTCAGTCGATGGTCACTACGGTATCGACGAGATCGTGCCCCGCCACTTCGAGGCCGAGGGGCGCGCTGCAGGTCTGCCCAGGGCGCGCGCATTGGAGCTATTGCAGGACATGACGGATCGGCTGGGTCCCGCGCTGGATCGGGCGCTGCTGGCGGCCGGCGATCAGGTGCCGGAGGCGGTCAGCAGACCGATAGCTAGCGATGCGATGCAGCGGGCGGCTCAGATGAACGAGCTGCTTTAGGGAACAGGCCCCTTTGTTGCCAACCCCACCAGCGCCTTGTCGACCTCTCGCGTCATCGCTGCCCGCTCTGCCTCCCAGAGGGCCCGAAACTCTTCGATGAAATCGAAAAAGAATACCGCCCAGGAGCGGATCGTGGCCGCGTCCTCGGCGGTGTAGGGCATTGGGCGGCCGCATAGTTTGGCCTCGTTCAGTTTGCGGGCGATGTGGTTGATGGCGGCGCCGTGGGTTTGGATGTCGGCGCTCTAGCCCTTCATTTTGTCGAGCATCGCTTGGTCTGCAGGCGTCAGGATATTGTCGGCGGCCCCCATCAGGCGGCGCAGGGCCGCAGGGCGGTCGGTGATGCCGCGCTTGGAAAGGGCCTCCACGAAGCCCGCCAGTTCGCGCTCGCTGACGCGCGTGGTCACTGTGCGGGTGGGAATCGACACGAGTGCCTGTGCCCGGTTCAGCGTGTTGTAGATCGTCCTTGGCGAGACACCAAAGCTGCGGGCCAGGGCGGCGGCAGAGGTGCCTTGATCGCGCGCTTCGATGATCTGACGGCGTTCTTCGTCGGTCAGTTTGCGATGGTGGCGCATGTGAAGTTTACGTTCCTATTTCTTGCAAACTTCCTCCAAGCCTCCCAGCGTCAGCGGAGGCGGGTCAGGGGCTTGGAGTTATTTAGGAGAGGCATGGAGTTGGGGCGGGTCGCTGGGACGCGATGCAGAAAACGCGGCACAAAGGACGCGATGCGCGATGCAGATGACACAGCGCAGGAGACGCGCCACGCGATGCGAAGTGCGCCATGCGGGGGGGCAAAGTGCGCAACGCGAAGGACGCGATGCACGGTGCGGCCTGCGGAAAACGCGCCGGTCATGCCGCAAGCCCCGCAACGCGTAGCTGCGCCTCGCTGACCAATTGTGCCGTCAACAGTGCGGCGACCTGCGGCGCGGTGATGTGTTTACACATTGGGCTGCGATCGCGAATCCAGCCGACCAGCCGGGCGTGGTGATCCGCCTTGACGGTTTCCGCCGCTTCACGCTCGGCCTGCATCCGCTCAATGAACACCTGCCAGCGCCGCGACTGGAACCAGTTGTCGGCGAAACAAACCCTGGACCTCGTAAAGCCCGCGCTCTCGGTCGCATAGGCCTTCACGGCGCGCAGCAGGTCGTCGGGATCAACGCCCTCCTTCACGGCCTCTGCAATCCGGGCAAGGCACGCGGCCTTCCCTCGCTGGCGGTCCTGCGGAAAGGCCGCCCAAATCTTCTCAAATCTTTCCCCCACCGCCACCGCCTTCGCGCGCTCGCGCGTAGGGGGTTTATGGATGGTTTTAGGATGGTTTGGGGTCCACCGTGGACCCGGTACCCCGTCCACGGTGGACCCCGTACCGGGTTCAGGCTGGACGGGGTCCACTGTGACCCCCGTCCCGTCATCGGGTTCAGCCGTAGATTCCAGCGCCATGACGCGGGCCAGAAGGATGCGATAGATCACGGTGAATCCGTTCTTGCAGGGGCGGCGTCCGGTCTCGACCAAGATGCCCTCTTTCAGGAAATCGCTGATCGTCCGCTTCACGGTGCTTTCGCCCAGCTCGGTATGCCGCTGGATCGTGCCCTTGGAGCACCAGATGCCCGAACCGTCATCGCTCGCCTTGTCGGCCAGGAACATGATGATCTGCTTGCGCGCGGCGCTGCCGAAGCGGCATTCGGCGCATTCGTTCGCGACACGCCAGCTCATTGCAGGGCCACAACTTGTACAGGTTTTGTACAGAAATCCCGTCTGCAGCGCGCGATTTGCCGGGAAATCAAACGGGCGTTTCTGCAGCCGCCTTCGCAAGCCACTGAAAAAGTCCATATTTTACTATGTTATTTGGTGACCCCGATTGGATTCGAACCAATAACCTGCCCCTTAGGAGGGGGCTGCTCTATCCAGTTGAGCCACGGGGCCACGTTCCCTTCTCCCGATTCCAACGTTGCACTTCAAGTCCCTTGTCGCTGAAATGGCCGCGTGACAAATCACGCCAGATCAGAGAGTTTAGCGATAGCAACGCAATGTCGATCGCTGTGCGCCGGCGCAGGTACCGTGAGTTAAATCTATGACAGACAAGAAAATTATTCCCATGTCAGATGAGATTGAAATCCCACCTAGACGCCCCCTGACGCTCCGCGATGTATCAGAAGCCTCAGGCGTCAGCGAAATGACGGTAAGCCGCGTCTTGCGCAATCGTGGCGATGTATCTTCGGCCACGCGCGAGAAGGTTCTGAAAGCCGCGAAAACATTAGGGTATGTGCCCAACAAGATCGCGGGGGCCTTGGCCTCAAGCCGTGTAAACCTTGTCGCCGTGATCATCCCAAGCCTGTCCAACATGGTGTTTCCTGAAGTAATGACAGGCATTTCCGAGGTGCTCGACGGCACGCCCCTTCAGCCTGTTGTTGGCGTCACTAACTATATGCCGGAAAAAGAAGAAGAAGTGCTGTTTGAAATGCTGTCTTGGCGTCCTTCGGGCGTCATTATCGCGGGACTTGAACACTCCGATGCGTCGCGGGCCATGTTGCGCGCGGCCGGTGTCCCAGTCGTCGAAATCATGGATGTGGACGGCGAGCCGATCGACGCGGTAGTCGGGATCAGTCACCGAC
>JBLHKG010000318.1:0-4023 GCA_047619835.1 Alphaproteobacteria bacterium | reverse complement strand
CCTGGCATTGGAAAATCCGAGCGTTTCCGATTACGCCGATCGCATTGCTGAAATGATGGATGCGCTCAACCTGCCGGCGGATACGGCAGTGCTGGGTAATGGCGCTGGCGGCTTCATGGCGGTGGCGCTGGCTATTCGCCATGGCGGGCGTATCGGTAAGCTGATCCTCGCCGACACTGGACCGGGTTTCCCTGAGCCGGCGAAGGCGCCGCTGCGCATGCTTGCCGACCGGGTTGAAGAAGCCGGCATGGACGTGGTCCTCGACGCGGCGATGGCGCGGATGTTCCCCGAACCCTATATCGACGCCAATCCCGAAATCATTGCCGAGCGCAAAGCCGCCCTGGGGGCGTGCCAACCCAAGGCCTTCGCCGCGACGGCGCGCGCGCTTGCCAATGTCGAAATGGCGGACGAGATCGGCGGTATAAAGAACCCGACCCTGGTCATGGTCGGGCTTGAAGACGCCACGACACCACCAGCCATGTCCTATGCCCTGCACGAGGGGATCGCTGGATCGGGCTTGGTCGAAATTCCCGGTTGCGGCCACTGCCCGCAAATTCAAGCCCGTGACATTTTCGTCTCGGAGCTGAAGGCTTTTCTCGCCGCGTAGCGGGTGCGTGACTCAGCGATAAACCCTGATACTGTGCCACAGAGAATTGCCGCAAAGGCAATCGATTAGAGCACGGGTGAGGGGGAAACATGCGATTTGCGGTCGATACGGGGGGGACGTTTACCGACCTCATTGTCGAAGACGATGACGGCGGTCTGCACATGTTCAAGGCCGCGACGACGCCCGACGATCCGATCCGCGGCGTCATCAATAGCCTGGAGAACGCTGCAGCCGGACTGAACACCGATCTCGCCAGCCTGTTGGGGCAGGGCGAATTGTTCATCCACGGCACGACCCATGCCATCAACGCCATCGTCACCGGCAATACCGCGAAAACGGCCTTCCTGAGCTCTGAGGGGCACCGCGACATTCTGGTGTTTCGCGAGGGCGGCCGCATGGAGCCGTTTAATTTCACGGTGCCATTCCCCCAGCCCTATGTACCCCGGGCCCTGACCTTTGAAGTGCCGGGCCGCATGCTGGCCGATGGCTCGGAGATGACGCCGTTCGACGAGGCGGCGGTGCTGAAAATCATCGAAGATTTAAAGAAACTCGAGGTCGAGGCGGTCGCCGTCTGTCTGTTGTGGTCGATCGTCAATTCGGCGCACGAAGACCGGGTCGGCGAATTGCTTGCCGAGCATCTGCCGGGGGTGCCTTACACGCTTTCCCATGTGCTCAACCCGTCCTTGCGCGAGTATCGCCGGGCTTCGTCGGCGGCGATCGACGCCTCGCTGAAGCCGCTGATGAGCGCCTATATGCATAATCTTAGCGGCCGGCTGCGCGATGCCGGATTCGGCGGGCGGGTGCTGATCGTCACCTCGCAAGCCGGTGTCATGGACGCCGAGGATATTGCCGAGTCCCCCATCCACCTGATTAATTCGGGGCCTTCGATGGCGCCGGTGTCGGGCCGCTATTTCGCCCGCGTCGATGAACAGTCTGACACCGCCGTCATCGCCGATACCGGTGGCACCACCTACGATGTCAGCCTGGTGCGCCGCGGCGGTATTCCCTGGACCCGCGAAACCTGGATCGGCGAGCCCTACCGTGGCCACATGACCGGCTTTCCGTCGGTGGACGTGAAAAGCATTGGCGCCGGGGGCGGATCCATAGCCTGGGTCGACGATGGCGGCATGCTCCATGTCGGCCCGCATAGCGCCGGCGCGGTGCCCGGACCTGCCTGCTACGGCCAGGGTGGTGATAAGCCGACGGTGACCGATGCGGCGCTGGTGCTTGGCTACTTGGATCCGGCGTTCTTCCTCGGCGGCGCCATGGCGCTGGATATGGAGGGTGCCCGTACGACCCTCAATAAGGATGTCGCTCAGCCTATGGGCCTGTCGCTAGAAGATGCGGCGGCGGCGGTCATCAGCATCGCCACCGAAAACATGGTGCAGGCGATTGTCGACATAACGGTAAATCAGGGTATCGACCCGCGCGAAGCGATGCTGATCGGCGGTGGCGGCGCGGCGGGTCTCAACTCGATTGCCATCGCCCGGCGGCTCGGCAGTCCCCGGGCGATCATTCCCGAAGTGGGCGCGGCCTTGAGCGCCGCCGGCGCGATGATGTCGGATCTAACCTCCCAGTACCGGCGCACTCTCTTTACGACCTCAGAGGCGTTCGATCGGGACGCGGTCAACAAGCTGCTCGATCAGCTCGAAGGCAGTTGCCAGAGCTTCATTGACGGTCCCGGTACCGGCGCCATTGAGACGACCATCGAATTCTTCGCCGAAGCGCGTTATCCCGAGCAGGTCTGGGAAATCGAGGTGCCGATCGGCAGCCAGCGATTTAACGGCGACGCCGATATCGCCGCTTTGGTCGAAGCGTTCCACGAGGCCCACCAGGATATTTTCGCCATTAACGATCCGGACTCCGGCATCGAAGTGGTCAGCTGGACGGCCGCGGTTAAGTGCCGCCTGCGGGAAAGCGAAAGTGGCACCCTGGTCGCCGCGAACACCACGGCAGCGATAGAGAGCCGG
The DNA here is from genome assembly GCA_047619835.1 of Alphaproteobacteria bacterium. Taxonomy (GTDB): domain Bacteria; phylum Pseudomonadota; class Alphaproteobacteria; order MPNO01; family UBA2964; genus JAYOEY01. The sequence goes on along the minus strand of JBLHKG010000318.1, from coordinate 1,446 downwards.
CGGAAAGCCTATTTCGGCGGCATCGGTTTCGTTGACGCTGCCGTCCGGCGGTTTGAAACCATGGTGGTGGGCGAGAGGATCGCCGGTCCGGCCATAGTCGAATCGCCATTTACCACTGTGGTCATAGATCCCGGCGCGACCGCCGAGCGGCGCGCTTCGGGCAGTCTGTCGATCGACCCGGGAGTGGCGTGATGACCAACGGCAAGGCAGAGCGTATCGACGGGGTGAAGCTGGCGCTGCTGTCGAACCGGCTCGAAGGCATCTCGCGCAAAATGGGTAATACCCTGATGCGTACCGGTCGCTCGGGGGTGCTTAATATCGCCCGCGATTTTTCCTGCTGCATTCTGACAGGCGGTCACGAACTGGTCGCGGTCGCCGAAAGCCTGCCGATCCATGTGTTGTCGGGCCCCGACATCATGGCCGCCTCGATGCAGGAGTTTCACCCGGATCTAAAACGTGGCGACGCCTTTCTGCATAATTCGCCCTATCACGGCTGCTCGCACCCGGCCGATCACACTATCCTGGTGCCGGTGATCGACGATGACGGCATCCACCGCTACACGGTGGCGGCCAAGGCCCACCAGGCCGATATCGGCAATTCGATCCCGACCACTTATCACGGCACCGCGCGCGATGTGTACGAGGAAGGAGCGCTGATTTTCCCGGCCACAAAGGTGCAGGAAAACTACGAGACCAACATGGATATCGTGCGCATGTGCCGCATGCGTATCCGGGTGCCCGACCAATGGTGGGGCGATTTCCTGGCGATGATCGGCGCGGCGCGGATCGGCGAGCGCGAGATTCTCGAGCTTGGCAAGGAAGTCGGTTGGGACACGTTGGCGGCGTTCGACGAGCAATGGTTCGATTATTCCGAGCAACGTATGGTGTCGGCGATCCGCAACCTGCCAGCGGGAACGGCGACCCGCCAATCGACCCACGACGCTATTCCGGGCACCCCCGACGATGGCATTACCGTCACTTCGACGGTCACCGTCGATCCTGGTGCGGCGATCATCACGGTCGATTTGCTCGATAATCCCGACGCGCTGCCCTGCGGGCTCAACCTGTCGGAGGCCTGTGCGCGTACCGCGGCCATGGTCGGGATCTTCAATTCCATCGATCACACGGTGCCGAAGAATGCCGGCGCGTTTCGCCGCATCGACGTTCTGCTGCGCGAGGGCTCGGTGTGCGGAATTCCCCAACATCCCACTTCGTGCTCGGCGGCAACGACCAATGTCGCCGACCGGGTATCGAACCCAACCCAGGCGGCGATGGCGGAAATCGCCGACGGGCTGGGCTTGGCCGAGTGCGGCGGTATCATGACGCCGGGCCTCGGCGTTATCTCAGGCACCGATCCGGCCAATGGCAAACCCTATGTGAACCAGGTGATGCTGGCCTTTACCGGCGGGGCGGGCGGCCCCAACGCCGATTGCTGGCAGACTATCT
>JBLHKG010000317.1:0-4027 GCA_047619835.1 Alphaproteobacteria bacterium | reverse complement strand
TGCCGGGCGTATCAATAAAGACGATCTGAGTGACATCCCTGACCAGTACGCCAACCACCCGCGCACGCGTCGTCTGCACCTTCGGCGTCACAATCGAGACCTTCGCGCCGATGACGCGGTTCATGAGGGTAGATTTGCCTGCGTTAGGCGCACCGACCAATGCAACATAACCGCAGTGGGTTCCCGGCGATCCGTTCATCCGTCAGCCTCAATGATAGCCAGAAGCGCTCGAGCCGCATCCTGTTCGGCAGCCCGCTTGGAACCCGCACTGGCACGTGCGGCGATAAGTCCGCTAACCGTAACCTCTACGGTAAAGACCGGCACATGATCGGGGCCAGTACGCTCCACCACCTGGTAGTTCGGCAGTGGCAACGACCTGCCCTGCACCCATTCCTGCAGTTCGGTCTTTGAATCGATCGGTGGCGTATCCTGCCCGGCAACCAGCGGAGCCCACAGCGGCTCGATCGCCGTCCGGGCCGCCTCCAACCCGCCATCGCGATAAATTGCACCAAGCACAGCTTCCAGCGCATCCGCCATAACCGAGTCGCTTGCGATAATATTGGCGGCCTGTCCGTCTTCACCGACCCGAATCCAGTCCGCGAGCGACAAGGATCTCGCGATGGACGCCAATGAATCCCGATCAGCGAGTCGCCCCAGCCGTTTGGCCAACGGTCCTTCTGCCTCATCCGGAAATTGCCGCATCAACAAATCAACCATCACCAGACCCAGTACCCGGTCACCCAGAAATTCAAGCCGCTGATAGGATTCGCCCGACTCAAGTGCCGCACTGGCATGTGTAACCGCTCGTTCCAGAATTTCGGGTCGGTTAAACTCATGGCCGAGGATATTGGCAAGCTCTGCGATCGGCCGATCCGCCGGCACTATTCGATCACCGAGAAGAATCGGGAGAACCGCATCGCCGGGAACCAGCCCCAGATTTCCCACCACGCAGCACTTCCATCGGTCGAGAAGAACATGACTTCCGCCCGTCCCACCAGATTTTCCACCGGTACAAACCCAACGCCATTCATCCCGCGTATATTAGGCACCCTGCTGTCAGAGGAGTTGTCACGATTGTCTCCCATCGCAAAATAATGACCGGCGGGTACAGTATAAAGCGGCGTATTGTCGAGCGGCCCACCGTCCCCCAGCATTTCAAGAATCCGATGATCGCGACCATTGGGCAGCGTTTCGACAAATTGCGCAACCGCTTTAAAATTGCCCCGCTCGTCGCGGAGTACGAAATCCTTGATCCGCTTGCGCGGCAGGATCTTGTTATTGATGTAAAGCCGTCCAGTCTTCATCTGAATAGTGTCGCCAGGCAATCCGACCAGCCGCTTGATATAATCGGTCTCGTTGTCACTCGGTAGCTTGAACACCGCGACATCGCCGCGTTCCGGCGCCGTATAAAGGACACGGCCGGAAAATATATCGGGGCTTAGCGGCAGCGAATGACGGCTGTAGCCATAGGAAAACTTTGAGACGAAAAGGTAATCGCCGACCAGCAGCGTCGGGATCATCGACCCTGACGGAATATTAAAAGGCTCAAATGCCATCGTGCGTATACACAGCGCGATCAGAACGGCGTAGAGCACCGTTTTAGCAGTGTCCCACAGCCCTTCCGACTTCTGCACGACCGCAGTCGCGCCTTCAGACTTCTTCTCGATCATAAAATAAGCATCTAACTCATTGATAAAACGTTATATTTTCGGCACACCCGGGTGCTGCGGGCCGATAAAGCCACTGTCTGATGCCCGAGTCAAACAAATCCATGCGCCATAGGTCATTTATCCCGGCTTATCGGTACAGCGGAAATGATCACCATGGCTTGGGCGAGCGGCGGCTCATCGGTCAGCGTGATATCGATCTGCGCCTCCATGCCCTCCGGCAGAAGTTCCGCAAGCCTCGCAGCGGCCCCACCGGTCAACGCCATGGTTGGTTTTCCACCCGGCAGATTGACTACTCCCATATCGCGCCAAAACACGCCTTTACGGAACCCGGTTCCCAGCGCTTTGGAGCACGCTTCCTTGGCGGCAAACCGTTTGGCATAGCTCTCGGCACGGTTGCTCCGATGTTCCGATTTGGCACGTTCTGCATCGGTAAATATGCGATCAATGAAACGGTCTCCAAACCGATTCAGGGTGCTTTCTATACGCCGAATATCGATCAGGTCACTGCCCAGGCCTATGATCATGTGTACATGGACGCCGGTCAGGCGCTCCGTTCCCCGACCGCATCGGCGCGCGCTTTGTCCATCAGGACGCGCATCCGTTTGATCGCGCTTTCCAGCCCGCCAAAAATCGCCTCGCCGATCAGAAAATGTCCGATATTGAGTTCCGCGACGGTGGCAATGGCGGCAATGGGCGCAACGGTATCGAAGCCGAGCCCATGCCCGGCATGACACTCTAGCCCAATATTTTCGGCATGGGCCGCAGCCTCAACGATGCGCTGTCGGTGGGTCTCGCGATCTGCGGAACCGGGCGCGGTCAAGCAGTAGGCGCCGGTGTGCAATTCGACCACTGGCGCACCGAGCGCCTTGGCGATGTCGAGGTGGCTGGGGTCGGGCTCAATAAACAGAGAAACCCGAATCCCGGCATCGCTCATCTGACGGATTGCGGGTTCCAGTATCCTGGCGCCGCTGCCAAGATCGAGCCCGCCTTCGGTGGTCCGTTCCTCGCGTTTTTCGGGCACGATGCAGGCCGCATGCGGGCGATGGCGGAGCGCGATATCGAGCATTTCAGGCGTTGCCGCCATCTCAAAATTGAGCGGTAATTTGATTTCATCTATCAACCGCCGGATATCGTCATCACAAATATGGCGCCGGTCCTCGCGCAGATGAGCCGTAATTCCGTCAGCGCCAGCGTTCTCGGCGACCCGCGCCGCGCGCAACGGATCGGGATGATCGCCGCCACGAGCGTTCCGGATCGTCGCGACGTGATCGATATTTACGCCAAGACGAAGGTAACCACCGGTCATGTTTGTGAATTGCTCTTCTAATTCAGCCCGTAAAGATTACGAGCGTTGGTTTCCAGGATCTTCGCGGCGACGGCGGGGTCGATGCGATCATCCTGTTTCAGCAGGTGCATTGCCATTACCTCGCTCGATGGATCGTGATGACCGTAATCGGTACCGATTACAATATTATCCTCGCCTGCATGTTTAAGCACATAGGGGATGTCATCGGTATTCTCGCAGGCGACAAACATATTGTTGTCTTTGAGGGGGTTTTCGAACCAATCCCATCCGTTGCGTCGATATCGATCCTCTAAATCACACAGGACGTAAGGCACCCATTGCGCGCTCACCTCGACGAATCCCCAGCGGACCTTTGGGAACCGCTGCGGAATCTTCTTTTCGATCAGCGTATGAAAGGCGCCGACAACCGCCAATTTGAACTTGGTGAAGGTCGTATCGGACTCAAAGAAATCATGATGAGTGATGCTCCCGTTACCAGAATGGATGCAGATCGCAAGTTCGAGCTCGTTGGCGAGTTCATAAAGCGGATCAAACATCGGATCGCCGATCCCGCGTTCGCATTCGAGACCGCGCAGAAAGATGCCACATGCGCCATTTTCCTTGGCAAAGATCATTTCGTCGCGCACCTTGTCCGGCGAGTAAAGCGGTGGAATCGCCACCCACCGCAGCCGTCCGCCGCCCTTTTTCCAGATATCGGCAAGCCAGCGGTTGTAGGCGCGGGTCAACGCCAGCTCGGCATTAATATCGTTCGTCACCGGCCGGAGATAAATCGTCGGATAAAGGATTTGAATGTCGATGCCCAGCTCATCCATATGCTTGAGGCGACCGGGAATATCCTCCATTTCACGGATCGCACGCGACATTTCTGTACCGACATTGCGGTCCTTGCTCATCGGCCGGTTGCCGACTAGCCAGAAATTCTTCTGAACATTGACTCGATCATTGGCCTTCACGTCCTCGCCGTAAGTCTGCGAGACGATCATCGGCGTGTATTTTTTGTCTTCTTCTGCGAGGAATTCCCATGTCGCCGGCGTTTCCAGCACATGAGCGT
>JBLHKG010000316.1:0-4040 GCA_047619835.1 Alphaproteobacteria bacterium | reverse complement strand
TATAGCGAGTATCTGATACTCCATTTCCCGGTTATCGGAATCGTCAGTACGCTGGCTCTGCCGGTATTTATCTGTCTGCTGTTTCGCGACCGAATTCGGCCGCAGAATGCGGAGAGCGAGCGCAAACCGGTTAGCCCCGAAGAAATGCGTTTGATGGTGGTTCTCATCCTGGCGCTGTCCCTGTGGGTGAGCGATAGCGTGCATGGCATCGCGCCGGCCTGGGTAGCGCTTGGCGCAGGCATTGTCTGCGCCCTGCCGGTGATCGGCGTGATGCCGCCGGGTTTGGTCGTTCAGAGGGTCAATTTTGGGCCCATCCTGTTCCTTGCGGCGTTTGTTGGTATGGGGGCGGTCATCACCCATGCGGGGCTGGGTGAGGCGCTGGGGAGATGGCTGATCGGCGGGCTTCATTTTAGCAAGGAATCGCGATTTTCGGACTTTGCCTCGATGATCGGTCTGGGCGTCGTCTTGCAGCTTGTCACCACCCTGCCGGGCCAACCGGCGATTATGACGACTTTTGCGGAAACCCTTGCCGTGGCGACTGGATGGCCATTATTGACGGTTTTGATGACATCGGTTTCGGCTTGGGCGCTGGTGATGTTTCCCTACCAGGCGCCGCCGCTGGTGGCGACACGGGCCCTCTCGGGCATCCCCGTTAGCGCCTTTCTACGCCTTATGTTGCCATTCGCGGCGTTTGGCTGGCTGGTTATGGTGCCGCTACAATTTTTTTGGTGGCAGTTTATGGGCTATCTGCCCTGAAATCGGTGTTTATCACCGAATCGTGGCTTCTCTTTCCCATCCCACGGTTAACGAATTTTAAGGCTTAAGCGGTCAAATATCTCTCCAAGCGTGGGCTTACCCTCGCTTGCGTACCGTTTATGTCGGATCCCGCCGTTGCTTCGCGGATTTTCGATAATTGGGGAAGTGACGAGGATGTTTAACGAATCTCGCTACGTGCTCGACAACATCAATGTGTTCATTATCGACGATAATCGACACATGCGAAATCTCGTTGTGTCGATCCTGCATGCGCTGGGCGTAAAGGAAATTGGTGAAGCTGGCGACGCCGCTGATGCATTCACCGAGCTACAGCATTTTATAGCCGATGTGCTGATCGTCGACTGGCATATGGAACCGCTGGACGGCCTCGATTTCGTACGTCTCGTCCGGACAGCCAAAGACAGCCCGAATCCCTATGTCCCCATCATCATGCTGACCGGTTACACCGAATATCGCCGGGTGACCGAGGCCCGCGATGCGGGTGTCAACGAGTTCCTGGCCAAGCCAATTTCGGCGCGGGCGCTCTATATGCGATTTGCGTCGATCATCGATAATCCGCGGCCATTTGTTCGTGCCAAGGGATATTTCGGTCCTGATCGTCGTCGTCAGAATAATGGCGCCCCCCGTGGACTCAGAGAAAAGCGGAAAGATGAGTTGGCAAAGGTTACGAATGCCGAGGGGCTATCCAGCAAACAAATTAACAGGATGTTCGCCGGAAATTCCTGAAGCTGTCGGAAAAGAGAGACCATGTCGCAAACTCAAGCAGAATTCATCAGCCCGCCCAATACGCTGCGCAAGGCAAAAGTGGGCAATGGCAAAGCCAAGCTCGATCCCGTACTGCTGGCCAAAGCAGACGCGGTTGTGGACAGGATGCGGCAGAATTATGCCGACTGGGCCGATGAGGATCTGACCATGCTGGAAAAGACCCTTACGGAAATTCGTGGAGCCGAAGATCAGTCGTCGCATATCAAAATCCTGTTTCGTCATGCCCTCGACATGAAAGGACAGGGCGGCAGCTTTGGTTACGACATGGTGACCGAGGTAGCCGGGTCCCTTGCTGACTTTATTACCGGCAAGACGGTGCTGAAGGGATTGGATTTTGACGTTGTTGCAGCGCATGTCCAAACGATGCGGGCGGTTTTTGCGGAACAGGTAAAGGGCGATGGCGGAACGACGGGGCAGGCACTGATGGCCGGTCTCAATGCGATGGTGGGCAAGGCTGCCTCGATAGCGGAAGGCTGAATTCCAAGATGGTATCCTCGCCTGAACCGAATAATTTTTGCGCCCCAGGGGCCGCGAATGCGGAGCTGCCGAAGGAATATGTTGAACGGCTCAAAAAAAATATCATCCGGATGCGGGAGACGCTCGACCGGCTACCTGATGCGCCGATCGACCGGCGGGCCCAGATTGATTGCCTGTACGCACTGATTCACAATGTCAGAGGCCCTGCTCAAAGCGCAGGACATGAAATTGTGACGAGGATCTGTGCGCTTGCGTGCGGTATTCTACAACGCCACCGGGAACCTGATGACAGCATCCTCCGCGCGGTCAAAGCCCATATAGAGGTCCTCGATATCATTGTTGCTCACGACCTGCCTGATGACGGTGGTTCGCTTAGTCAGCAGATGGTGACGCAGCTCGAAAGCCTCGCGGCCGCCGCGTGCGGCTGATGTTCGATTTCTTCGTGAATCTGCAGGGTAGATCGCCCGCGCCATCTGGCTCATATTTCCATTATGATCAGAAGCAACAATATCTACCGCGTGGATTAGTGACCGTACATCTCGTCAAGATCGCGGTTGGCATCGAGGGTATCGACCATTTGCGCGAGGTACAGGCGGAGCGCATCAAGGCCGCCGGGGTGCATGGCGCAAATGGTCCTCTGCGCCATCTGACGCGCAACCGGCCGCGCCGGGCGGAGGAGGTTCTCGATGGTGGCTGTATTCACTGGATTATCAAGGGCTACATTCGGGTGCGGCAGCGAATCATCGGTTTCGATGAGGTTGTTAGCAATAATGGCCGCAAACGTTGCGCGCTGATTCTCGATCCAAAGCTCCAGCGCACCGAGCTGGTGCCGCACCGTCCGATCCAGGGCTGGCGATATATGGAGGATGAGGCGGCGCCGAGGGCCGCAACCGGCAGGGAAGTCAAACAGCTCAATGCGTTGCCGCAACCGCTGGCCGATGAACTCCGCGCGCTCGGGCTGTTATAGTGTTTTACAAACGATTGTGTGGACCTGTGGGGTTCAATATAAGACAAGGGGTTCGGAATTATCGAACGAACATTAAACGAACAATAAACGAACAATAGATGACTCAGAAAATCCTCATTGCCGGTGCCGGGATTGGCGGGCTAGCTACGGCATCCTGCCTTATGACGGCGGGATACGACGTCGAAATTTACGAGCAGGCGTCGGCGCTTGCCGAGGTTGGCGCCGGCATTCAGGTGAGCGCAAATGCCATGCATGTGCTCAACCATCTGGGGCTCGGTCCGGTCCTGGCCGAGAACGCGGTGCGGCCCGGCGCCTATGTATTCCGTCTGTTTGACACGGGTGAGGAAATTAGCCGTTTCGCGCTGCTCGATGATCATGAGCGTTTGCACGGCGCGCCCTATTACCAGCTTCATCGCGCGGATATGCAGGAAATCCTGGCGGCGAAGGCGCGAGAACTCAAGCCCGACGTCATCAACCTGAACAAAACGGCTACCGGGTTTGAGGAAGACGATGATGGGGTGACGCTTCTTTTTGCCGATGGCGGTTCTGTACGTGGCGATATCCTGATCGGCGCCGACGGCCTCAAATCGGTGATCCGCGCGCAGATTGCAGGACGCGAGGCGAGGGCCGACTATACCGGCGATGCCGCCTGGCGGATTACCGTGCCGGTCGAGAAGCTGCCCAAGGATTTTCTGGAGCCGGTGATGTCTGTGTTCATGGGACCGCATCGCCATGTGGTTTGCTACTATCTGCGGCGCGGCACGCTGATGAATTTTGTCGGCATCGTCGAAACGGATGACGTGTCCGAGGAAAGCTGGACCGCTAAATTCCCCTGGGAGAAGCTCAAAGCCGATTTTGAAGGCTGGCATCCCGATATCCAGACGATCATCGACACGGCGGAGCGCGACTCCTGCTATCGCTGGTCGCTGCATTACCGCAATGCCAGCACCGCTTGGAACACCAAACGTGTGACCATCATGGGCGATGCGGCCCACCCGACACTGCCCTATCTGGCGCAGGGCGCCTGTATGGCGATCGAAGACGGCGCCGTGTT
>JBLHKG010000315.1:0-4072 GCA_047619835.1 Alphaproteobacteria bacterium | reverse complement strand
CGAAATCATCGATGCGCTGACCGCCGAGGACCAGGCTGCCCGGCTGGCTGATCTCGGGTGATTTTAGGTTCCGACGCAAAGTTGCCTGCGGTGCTGAAGGAAGTGTCGCGGCTGCTACGCACCGTCGATATCGAAAACGCCGCCGGCGAGGCGCGACTGCTGGTGGCGCATGCCACCGGTCTGACCCGGACCGATCTGCTGGCGCATCAGGACAAGGAGATTATCCCCGAAGCGGTCGCATCGCTTGCGGCGCTGGTTCAGCGGCGCATGGCGCATGAGCCGATGTCCCACCTGCTCGGACGACGCGGTTTCTGGACGCTGGAGTTTGAAGTCGGTCCGGTGGTGCTCGATCCCCGTCCTGATTCGGAGACACTGGTCGAGGCGGCGCTGGATCTGTTTCCCAACACGCAGGCCGCTATTTCGGTGCTCGATCTCGGTACAGGATCCGGTTGCCTTTTGCTGTCGGTGCTTGCCGAGCGCGCCGCCGCATGGGGGGTCGGCGTTGATGTCTCTCCCGATGCGCTCGCGGTCGCGGCGCGCAACGCGACCGACGCTGAACTTGAGGGTCGTGCCCGGTTTGTCTGTAGTGATTGGGGGCGGGCGATTGAGGGGCCGTTCGATCTTATCCTGTGCAATCCGCCCTACATTCAAAGCGGGGCGATTGAGGGATTGGCGCCGGAGGTAGCCAAATTCGAGCCGCATCTCGCACTGGATGGCGGGGTCAGCGGTTATGACGCCTATGGCGCAATTGGACCGGAAATCGCGCGGTTGCTCCGCTCCGACGGAGCGGCTGTCGTCGAGGCAGGTGCCGGTCAGATGCCGGAAATTGCTCGTCTGTTCAGCAAGTCAGGGCTCGCGCTACAGGAGGTGCGGAGCGATCTGGGCGGGATAGGGCGGGCTGGAATATTTCGGCCCGGGCCGCCGTTAACCAGTGGATAAAAAAAGGGTTGGAAACCCGTTCGATCCGCTCTAGGGTAGCTCTAGGGTGAATGAAAACGCTAAACGCGTCTCGCCCTATTGGATCCTGAAAAGGCTGCACAGCAGAAACAGGAACGACCGTAGGTAACGGTCTTCTTCTGCAGATCGTGGACGTGGGCGCCGGGCATGTTCCCGGGGCAAGTCTCCAAAACAGATCATGTCGGGGCCGGATAGGCCCAATGCAGCCAATTCAGGGAAATTGTAACGAAAATCGGGATTTCATGATGAGACCAAGTCCGAATAACCGGCGTATGCGGGGCCGGGGAAACGGGGTACGAAGAACCGGCCCATCGAGCTCACAGCATTTCGACAGTAACGGACCCGATTTAAAGGTCCGTGGCAATGCTACGCAAATTGTCGATAAATACCAGACGCTGGCCCGGGAGGCGACGACATCCGGTGACCCTGTCATGGCGGAGAACTATTATCAGCATGCTGAGCATTACCTCCGAATTCTGAGCGCAGCCGGGGAAAATCGTCCCGATAATAACCGCCAGGAGAATAATAGGGGCGATCATCAAGCGGCCAATAATCAAGACCGGGATGTCCGGAGCGATGATCCTGCTGATGAGGATGATAAATTAGCGTCCGCCGAAACATCTACTGAAACATCCGCCGAAGTATCTACTGAAACATCTAACGGAAACGGTGCGCAACCCGAGGCCGAAATCGTCCTGGACAGGGACGATATGGAGGTAAAATCAGTAGAAAGTGTGGAAAATGACTCATGCGAGCCGCCGGAGGAAAGCCTCAACCCTGCTGACATTGCCGCCCGCGCCAGTCGCCCGCGCCGTCGTCGTCGGCGTCCCGAAGTGACACCCGAAACAACGGAAACCGGTGACGCCGTCAATTGACCGGCTGATCCCTGTTCGTTTCGCGACCATGGCCATTAGCCCCGAGTGGGCGACGTCAACCATTCCTTTAATTCTTTGCGTGAGTCTGTCGGAGGCGGCTTGACCACGCGGCGGATTTTTCGCCTTAAGCCGCCGTCCCGTGAGCTTGTCGTGAGCTTGTCGTGGGCTTGTGGGGCATATCGTCCATACCCATATCTCTCTTGGGACGCCGTAAGGGTTCCGTAATGCATCATTGCTCGCCTGATAAAGGGGGCAATCAGCGCAATGTCTCAGGAGGGAGTTGTAGCAATGGAATTCGAAAATTACACGGAGCGGTCCCGTGGTTTTATTCAGGCCGCCCAGTCGCTCGCGCTACGGAGCAGCCATCAACGACTGACACCCGAACATATTCTCAAGGTACTACTTGATGACAAGGAAGGGCTTGCCGCCAACCTGATTGCGGCTGCTGGCGGAGATGCCGCGAAAGCGCTCAAGGGCGCGGACGCCGCCCTGGGTAAAATACCGAAAGTCGAAGGCGATGGCGCCGGGCAGGTATATATCGCCCCCGAAACAGCACGTCTGCTTGAACAGGCGGAAAAAGTCGCTGAAAAGGCGGGTGACAGTTTTGTTACGGCCGAACGTTTGCTGCTGGCGCTGGCGCTTTCCGTCGGTACGGAAGCTGCAAAAGTGCTGGGCGATGCCGGGGTGACGCCGCAAAAGCTCAACACCGCGATCGAGGAGATTCGCAAAGGGCGTACTGCCGACAGCGCAACTGCGGAGAGCGGTTATGACGCGCTCAAGAAATACGCCGTTGACGTGACCGAGCAGGCGCGCGACGGCAAACTCGATCCCGTCATCGGTCGTGACGAGGAAATTCGCCGTACGATTCAGGTGCTGGCGCGCCGCACCAAGAACAACCCGGTATTGATCGGTGAACCGGGCGTCGGCAAAACCGCCATCGTGGAAGGTCTCGCTCAGCGCATCGTCAAGGGCGACGTACCGGAAGGTCTGCGGAACAAGCGGTTGATGTCGCTGGACCTGGGGTCGCTGATCGCCGGCGCGAAGTTTCGTGGCGAGTTCGAGGAACGGCTCAAGGCGGTCCTGCAGGAAGTCAGCGCCTGCGAAGGTGAAATAATCCTGTTTATCGACGAGCTGCATACGCTGGTCGGCGCCGGTGCGGCCGAAGGCTCAATGGATGCCTCCAACATGCTCAAACCGGCCCTCGCACGCGGTGAGCTGCATTGTATCGGCGCAACCACGCTGGATGAATATCGCAAGCATGTTGAAAAAGATGCCGCGCTTGCGCGGCGGTTCCAGTCTATCCTGGTGGCCCAGCCGACGGTCGAAGATACCATCTCGATTTTGCGGGGGCTCAAGGAGAAGTATGAGGTCCATCACGGAGTGCGGATCACCGATGGCGCCATCGTCTCGGCGGCGACATTGTCTAACCGTTACATCACAGACCGGTTTCTGCCCGATAAGGCAATCGATCTGATCGACGAAGCCGCATCGCGGTTGCGCATGGAAGTCGATTCGAAACCTGAGGAAATCGATGAGCTCGACCGCCGCATTATCCAGCTCAAGATCGAACGTGAGGCGCTCAAAAAGGAATCCGACACTGCCTCGAAGGATAGGCTCGAAAAGCTTGAGCTAGAGCTCAATGAGCTTGAGACCAAAGCCGACGCATTAACCGAGATTTGGCAGGGCGAGAAGGAAAAGATAGCAAGTTCCCAGAAGGTAAATGAAGAGCTGGATCAGGCGCGCCAGGCGCTGGAACGTGCCCGGCGTGAGGGTGATTTGGCCCGCGCCGGTGAGCTGATGTATGGCGTGATTCCTGAACTCGAGAGCCGTTTTGCCGCTGCGGCAGGCGATGGAGAGGGGACCCAATTGCTGCAGGAAGAGGTCACCGACAACGATATTGCATCCGTAGTGTCGCGCTGGACCGGCGTGCCCATCGACAGGATGCTGGAAGGTGAACGTGAAAAGCTGCTTTCCATGGAACAGGCGCTGGGCGCACGGGTGATCGGTCAGGCCGAAGCCGTGCGGGCGGTCAGTGAAGCGGTGCGCCGCGCCCGCGCAGGGTTGCAGGACCCCGACCGGCCGATTGGTTCGTTCATTTTCCTTGGACCTACCGGAGTCGGCAAGACCGAGCTCACCAAGGCGCTGGCTAATTTCCTGTTCGACGACGATCAGGCAATGATCCGCATCGATATGTCGGAATATATGGAAAAGCATTCGGTCGCCCGGCTTATCGGGGCGCC
>JBLHKG010000314.1:0-4077 GCA_047619835.1 Alphaproteobacteria bacterium | reverse complement strand
GCCTTGCGGTTTTCCTGACGAAACGCCGCAAGACGTGGGCACAGGTGGCAATCGCGATCAGGCTCCTGCGGTACGACCGCCAGACCTCTACTCATCTGTCAATGTGAGGCTGGCGGCTTGGTCAGACCGTTTCCCGAACCTTTTCCTCTTCGTCGTCATCAAGGTAATCATCATCGTCAAGCTCTTCGTCAATGAGGGCAGGCGCATGATGTACCACAGGATGATCGGAATTGTGATGGGCATGGCGGGCGATCTTGTTTTCCAAGTCGCTGAGCTCGATAAATCTGTCCGCTTGCCGTCGAAGCTCATCCGCAACCATCGGTGGAGAGGAGCGATAGGTACTGACGACCGTAACCCGGACACCCTTGCGCTGGACAGCTTCAACGAGACGACGAAAATCGCCATCGCCCGAGAACAGAACTATATGGTCCAGGTGCTCAGCCATATCGAGTACGTCGATGGCGAGTTCCATATCCATATTGCCCTTGATCTTGCGCCGCCCCATGGAATCGGTGAATTCCTTGGTTGGTTTGGTGACCATGGTGTAGCCGTTGTAATCCAGCCAATCGACAAGCGGCCGAATGGGCAGGTATTCCTGATCTTCCATCAGCGCAGTGTAATAATAGGCACGCACCATATGGCCTTCTTCAGAAAAAAGCTGGAGAAGTTTCTTGTAGTCAATGTCGAAACCGAGCGCACGCGCCGCTGCATAGAGGTTGGCGCCGTCAATAAATAACGAGATTCTGTCTTCGGGATAAATTTTCATCGAATTGCTATCGCTCCCTATAATGTGCTTTAGAACACCAGATAATGTGCTTTAGAACACCAGCGTAAATTAACCGTCGTACGATCTTGTTGCCGTCCCTAAATTTACGGACGGTTTCATCGCAGAACGGAGATAATGCAGTGATGCGAGGTGTCTCAATAAAAAGATAGGTGTGTCCGGGATGTTTGCCAAGCCCGTTAGAGTCGAAAAATTTGGAAAATTTCAATGATTTTTGCTGCATTGGGAGGAAATTTGGCTGTCCCAGGAATCGGGACGCCGTACGATGTGGTGAAGGCTGCAGTAGAAGCCGTTGATGCAAACGATATTAGCGTAATCGACCAGTCGCCATGGTATAAAACGGCACCCGTTCCGGCCTCTGATCAGCCCGATTTCATTAACGGTGTGATCTCGCTTGAAACGGCTCTTTCAGCCGCAGGCTTGCTGGCGCGATTTCATGAAATAGAGAGTGCGTTCGGGCGAATACGGGGCGTGGCCAATGCCGCGCGTACTTTGGATATAGATCTCCTCGACTATCGGGGCGCTGTTGTTGTTCCACCCGATGTTGTTCCACCCGGTGGTCAGGATGGGCTAGTGCTGCCCCATCCTCGGCTGCAGGATCGTGCTTTTGTGTTGATGCCGCTGTATGATCTGGCGCCGTACTGGATCGATCCCCGCGACGGTCGATCAATCGGTGAGTTGATCGACCGTCTGCCGCCGGGGCAGGCCTGTCAGCGTCTCAGCCTCTGAATTTTTTAAACAAATCCGTTGATGCCTTTGATTTCACTCACGGAATTGACGTCGTAAGAGGGCTTGCTTTTAGGGGGCGGCACCCCCTATATTGCGGCCAATCGTGTCCAGAATGGATCCCATATATTTCGAGGAGTATGACGCATGGCCCGCGTAACAGTAGAAGATTGTGTCCAACGGGTTCCAAACAGGTTTCAGTTGGTAATGTTGGCCGCCCAACGTGCCCGGGAACTCTCGGTTGGCGCCGAAATTACCGTGGACCGTGACAATGATAAGAACCCGGTCGTGGCACTTCGGGAGATTGCGGAGAAGACTGTCGACACCCGCGAGCTTGAAGAAGAGCTGGTCCGGAGTATGCAGCGCCATGCCGATAGAGACGACCCCGAGGAAGAAGCTGCCGAACTTCTGGCTATGGAGGAAGAACTCTCCGCCACAGCCGATGCGGAAGTGGCGGGTGTAGAGGCTCCTGCAGCAGAGGCAATGTTTGAAGACGCAGCAGAGGCGATCAGGGAAGAGGACATTGTCGAGGATGATGTTGATGACGCCGGGGAGAACGCTTAAGCAGACCGCGCTGCCCGGGGCAGCCTTTGCGAGACGCTTACTATCCCGACATTACGTACCCCCTTCGGGGGGCCGACCGCGTGGCCTTTTGCTGCGCGTTTTGATTCGTGGACCAAAGCCCATTGTCGAGGCTGAGGTCTGTCTCCCATGATCCGGCAATACGAGCTCGTTGACCGGGTAAAATCATACGATCCAGACGCCGATGAAGATGCGCTAAACCGCGCCTATGTATTTTCCATGATGGCGCATGGTTCACAGATGCGCGCGTCCGGCGATCCCTATTTTTCCCACCCGCTTGAGGTGGCGGGCATTCTGACCGAGCTGAAGCTGGATTCTGATTCTATCGTAACCGGCCTGCTCCACGACACGGTGGAGGACACCGTCGCGACGCTCGAGGAAATCGAAAAGAGCTTCGGGCCCTCGGTTTCACGACTGGTCGATGGCGTAACCAAACTTTCCAGCCTGGAGCTGCAATCCGCCGACAGTCGACAGATCGAGAATTTTCGCAAGTTGTTGCTGGCGACGTCGCGGGATATCCGTGTTCTGCTGGTGAAGCTGGCTGATCGCCTCCACAACATGCGGACGCTCAAATTCATCAAGAATGAGGAAAAACGGGCCAGTATCGCCCGCGAGACCATGGAAATTTTTGCGCCATTGGCGGAGCGCATTGGCATGCAGCGCCTCAAGGACGAGCTTGATGATCTGGCGTTTGCGGAACTCTATCCCGACGCACGGGCGACGATCGTGGCCAGACTGGATTTCCTTCGCACCGAGGCCGAAAAAGAAAACATCATCGCCGCGATATCCGACGAGCTCAGCGAGATACTCAGCGGTGCCGGGGTCACGGTCGAACTGTCAGGGCGGGAAAAACGCCCCTTTTCGATCTGGCGCAAGATGCAAACACAGAACGTCGAGTTCGCTCAGCTAGGCGACATTATGGCCTTCCGGATTGTGGTGGAGAGCGTAGACGATTGCTACCGGGCACTCGGTGTAGTGCATGGCCGCTATCCCTGCGTTCCTGGTCGTTTCAAGGATTATATTTCCACTCCCAAGCGCAACGGTTATCGGTCACTACATACCGGGATTATCGGCCCCGAGCGGCGCCGGACTGAAATCCAGATCCGAACCCGCGAAATGCAGGAGGTGGCGGAGTTTGGCGTTGCTGCTCACTGGCAGTACAAGCAGGAAGCCGAGGGAATGGAGCATTTGCGCTACCAATGGGTGCGCGAATTGGTGGATATCCTCGAACATGCCGGTGATCCGGATGAATTTCTTCAGAATGCGAGACTCGATCTGTTCCCCGATCAGGTTTTTTGTTTTACGCCCCAAGGGGAACTCATTGCTCTGCCGCAGGGGGCAACACCGGTGGATTTTGCCTATGAGGTTCATTCCGAAGTCGGGGATGCCTGCGTCGGCGCAAAGATTAATGGTAATCTGGTACAGCTCCATACGCTGCTCAAAAATGGTGATCAGGTAGAGATCGTTACTTCAGATCCGGGAACGCCAGCGCCTGAGTGGGAGAGTTTTGTCGTAACCGGCAAGGCACGGGCGCGCGTT
Source organism: Alphaproteobacteria bacterium (assembly GCA_047619835.1). Taxonomy (GTDB): domain Bacteria; phylum Pseudomonadota; class Alphaproteobacteria; order MPNO01; family UBA2964; genus JAYOEY01. The sequence continues at coordinate 446 of JBLHKG010000314.1, read as the reverse complement.
AAACGCTTCGTGCGTTCCAAGCAGCGCACAGAATATTGCCGGCTGGGCGAAGCGATGCTTGTCAGAACCTTTCAGGATCATGGTTATGAGCCAACGGATGCAGTCCTTGAAGGGCTGCTGGAAGCATACGGTTGTAAGAATGTCGAGGATCTTCATTTCGCGGTCGGCGAAGGCCATTTGACGGCTGGTGAGGTGGTGCGCCATGTCTTTGGCGCCGATTCAGGTGACCTCGCGGCATTCAATGGGGAGACCCATGGTTCTTTAAACGCCTCAGGCAATGGCGCGCAATCAATCGGGCGGGGGGGGCTGGATGGCGCCACGAAGCGCGGCTCTATTCCAATTCGTGGTCTTATTCCGGGGATGGCAGTGCATTATGCGAGTTGCTGTCACCCGCTGCCGGGAGACCGAATTGTCGGGATACAGACCGCGGGCAAGGGAGTTGCCGT
>JBLHKG010000313.1:0-4091 GCA_047619835.1 Alphaproteobacteria bacterium | reverse complement strand
CGTGCAGCATCCGGTCCGCCAGACGGTTGACGTTATCGAGCCCGTCGAGCAAGCCGGGAACGACAACATCGGACGGCTTGCGCTGCTGCGGCAGATGGCTCAGCGCGGTTGCCATCACGCGGGCATCGCGCACCCCATCATCGGCGAGACATTTTATCAATCCGAGTTCCGCAGCGTGGTCGGCGCGGATCAGCTGTTCGCGCCGCGGCACGCTGCGCGGCACAATCAGCGCGGGTTTGTCGAACGACAGGATCTCACAAAATGTATTGTAGCCGCCCATCGCGACAACGCCGACGGCGCGATCATACAGCGCCTCGATGCCCGGATCGAAGGTAATCGCCTCGACATTGGGCAGGCGCTGCGCGCGGTCGAACAATTCGGTCTGGGCGTCGGACGGCATAAAGGGTCCGGTGACGATCAGCGCCGGCCACGGGAGATCCTCCTCGAGCTCATAGGCGCGCAACACCCAGTCGACCAGCGCGTGGCCATCGCCGCCGCCGCCGGCGGTAACCAGGATATAGGGCCCCTCCATCGGCGCATCGCTGGTCGTCGCACGCGGTTTTCGCTCAACCTCGCGCGGCAGATAGCCAGTATAGACCGTCTTGCGGTGGACCGAGTCGGGCAGACCGATTTCTTCCAGCGGACGGCAGATCTGTGGCAGCCCATACACCCAGACCTCGTCATACAGATCGATCAACGCAGGCGCGGCGTTCTTGCGGGCCCATTCACGGGCCAGCGCCTCCGGATCGTCCATCACGTCACGCACGCCGAGCACCAGGGGCACGCCACGGTCGTGCAGCATTTCCAGCGTCTCTGTCACTTCGCCGCGCAGCCCCAGCGGTTCCTTGTCAACGATAAACAGGTCGGGGGCAAAGCGGTCGGCGGTATGGCGCATGATGCTGGCCCTCAGCCCCAGCGTTTCTTCGACGTCCATGTCCAGGCTCAGCGAGGTGTAATCGCCATTACTCAGCTTGATCACCCCCGGCACACGAACAAAATCAACCCGTGAGCGAAAGTCGAAACTGCCGATGATCGGCGAGCCGGAAAGAATCAGGACCGACATGTCCTCGTGGGCGCCAACCAGAGCATGCGCAATCGCGCGACAGCGCCGCAGATGGCCGAGGCCGAAACTGTCATGGCTGTAGATCAGGACCCGTTTGGACATCTTCTACCCCACTCCTGCCCTTTTGTTCCCGCCACAAAATCGCTTTGGGCAGGTTCGGCGCACTATGGCACAATGACCGGACGGGTCAATCATTCCGATGCATGATTGCGGTAGCCCCGGCGCTAGCGTAAAACAGGCGTACATATAGGAGACGGAGCCGCGTGGAAAAGAATATCTACGCCTACATCCTGCGGTATTCGAAGCGCCAGCAGGTAATTATCACGCTGATCGCTGCGGCATCGCTGCCGTTTCTGTATGCATTTTATGAGCTACCCAAACGCATCATTAACGAAGCCATTCAGGGAAAGAAAATAACTTTCCCCACCGATTTTTTATCGATGAGCTTCGATCAGATCGGCTACCTGTTCACGCTGTGCGGGCTGTTTCTCCTGCTGGTGCTGATCAATCAATCCTTCAAGTATCTGATCAACGTGTACAAAGGGCTGAGCGGCGAACGCATGCTGCGCCGGTTGCGTTACGATCTGTATTCGAGGGTGCTGCTGTTCCCGCAGCCAACTTTCCGCAAGATGTCGTCGGGTGAGATCACCCAGATGATCAATGCCGAGGTAGAGCCTCTCGGCGGGTTTATCGGCGATGCATTTTCGACGCCCGCCTTTCAGGGTGGCACGCTGCTGGTGATTTTCGGCTTCGTTATTTATCAGGATGTCTGGCTCGCCGCCGCCGCGATCATGTTCTACCCGGTCCAGTTTTACGTCATTCCGAAACTGCAGCGCCGGGTCAACCTGATGGCCAAGACCCGCGTGCAGCTGGTGCGCGGCCTTTCCCAGAAGATCGGCGAAACAATCGGCGGCGTGCAGGAGGTCCATGCGAGCAATGCAGCCCGGCTGGAACTCGCCACAATATCGCGGCGGCTGGGCGATATCTTCGAGACACGATTCAAGATCTTCGTCTGGAAGTTCATCATCAAGTTTATCAACAATACGGTGAACCAGCTGGGCCCCTTCTTCTTCTATTCGGTCGGCGGCTATTTTGTCATCAACGGCAGGCTAGAACTGGGTACGCTGGTCGCCGTGATCGCCGCGAACAAGGACCTTGCCGCCCCCTGGAAGGAACTGCTCAACTATTACCAGCGGCGCGAGGACGCGCGGATCAAGTACGATCAGGTCATGGAACAATTCCAGCCGCCCGGGCTGATGGATTCGAACCTCCAGCTTAGCGAGCCGGAGTCGGTCGAGAAGCTGAGCGGCGTGTTTGAAGGTTCGGGGGTCCGTCTCGAAGACGACACCGGACACGCGTTGATCGATGGCGCAACATTTCAGATCGACAAGGGTGACCATGTCGCGGTGGTCGGCGCGGGCAGCAGCGGCAAAGACCATCTGGCTACGCTGCTGGCGCGTCTCATGGTGCCAAGCGGCGGCTCGCTCCGCGTCGATAATTTAAAGCTGGAAGATTTGCCTGAAGCGGTGACCGGACGCCGGATCGGGTTTGTCGGCGCCAACGCCTATATGTTCGCCACGACAGTGCGCGACAATCTCACCTATGGGCTTAAACATCGCCCGCTGGTGCCGGCCGTTTACGACGATGTGGCCGGCGCCGCGCGCGCCAAATGGGAACTCGAGGCGTCGCGCTCAGGAAATTCGACCGATGATCTTGCGGCTGACTGGATCGATTATGAGGCCGCCGGGGTCGCCGACGCGGCGGCGATGACGCCGCGCATCCTTGAGGTCCTGGAGATGGTCGATCTGGAACGCGACATATACGAACTTGGGCTGCGCGGAACAATCGATCCGGCCAAACGACCGGATTTAACCGACAGCGTATTAAAGACACGGGTGGCTTTCCAACAGCGCCTTGCGGCGGACCCGGTGCTAAGCCCGCTGGTCGAAAGATTCGATGTCGAACGCTTTAACGAGAACGCGACGGTCGGCGAAAACCTGTTGTTCGGCCGCCCGGTCGGCAATGTTTTCGATCTTGACCACCTCGCCGCGCATCCTTACGTGCTAGAGGTGCTGGAACGGGCCGAACTGACCGATGACATGCTCGACGCCGGTCGTCACGTCGCCTCGACGATGGTTGAATTGTTTGCCGATCTGCCGCCGGGCCACGAATTCTTCGAGCGCTACGCCTTTATCAGCCATGAGGATCTGCCGGCTTTTCAGGCCCTGCTGGCGCGAATTGGCCGCGAAGGCGTCGGCGCGCTGAAGCCAGAGGAGCGCGCCATCCTTCTGTCGCTGCCGTTCCAGGTATCGCCCGCGCGGCACCGGCTTGATGTGGTAACCGAGACCTTCAAGGAAAAACTTCTCATCGCGCGTAAAGTCTTCGCCGATAACATGCCATCCGACATCGAGGGCGCCGTCGAACATTTTGACCAACAGCGCTATACCGCCGCCGCGTCGCTGCAGGACAACATCCTGTTTGGCAAACTCGCGTATGGCCATGCACGCGGCGCCGAGCGGATCGGCGCCGTGATCGCCGAGGTCGTCGATCAGCTTGATCTGCGCAGGGAAGTGATGGCGGTCGGACTCGATTACCATGTCGGCATCGGCGGCGGGCGACTGTCGTCGGTCCAGCGCCAGAAGCTGGGGATCGCCCGGGCAATTCTGAAACGGCCCGATTTATTGATCATGAACGAGGCGACGGCGACAATCGACGGCGCCGGCCAGACACATATTCTCGACGCGCTGCTCAAGGAATTCAAAGGTCGCGGCCTGATCTGGATTCTGCATCGGGCGAGTATTGCCAACCAGTTCAATCAGGTGATCGTCATGCAGGGCGGCAAAGTGGTTGACCAGGGGACATTCGAGAGCGTGAGCCAGCCGGGATCCACGCTGCAAGAGCTGATCGGCACGGAATAGGCGGAGAGGAGCGTATTGTGAATCTGAACGAAGAAGTCGAACTGCTGCGCAACATCCCGCTGTTCGCCAAGATTGACCCCCCCAAGCTCAAACTCCTGGCGTTCGCCAGC
>JBLHKG010000312.1:0-4093 GCA_047619835.1 Alphaproteobacteria bacterium | reverse complement strand
GCATCATGGCGACCACCTTCAAGGAGGGCGATCCCAGCTACGCCGGCGCGCTCGGCGGCATCGCTCTGGGCCTGAAGAGTTATCACATCTTCGAGTTGAAAGACGAGATCCCGGCCGACGCCTGGGCTGCAGAAATGGCTTTTGAGGAGCTGGAAGCCGGTGACGAGTTGATAAATGAAATCTGCGAGACCATGCGCCAGGTCAGGGACGCTTAGTATCCTGCCGCTATGAGACGTGCGACTGCCCCTTGGGTGTGGCTTTTTGGCGCGATGTGGATCGCCGCCTGTGCGCCGGTGGCCCCACTGCCTCCAACCGATCAAGGACCTCGCACCCATGCCGTTCGCATCGTCAGCAATGGGTGGCACACCGCGATTGTCGTCGAACGCGCCCATTTGGCCGCGACGGGCCTGTTGCTGGAAGCAGATGACTTCCCAGATGCGGCGTTCCTGGAATTTGGCTGGGGCGACCGCGTCTACTATCAGGCCAAAAACAAAACCCTCGGTATGACACTCGACGCCGTACTGACGGCGACGCCGGCGGTCATGCATATGGCCGGACTCGTCCGCCCGCCGGAACTGACCTATACAAATGTCGAAGTGGTACATGTCGCGCTGAGCCAAAATGGATTTTTGGGTCTGGCGCGCGCCATTGCCGACGGTTTCGACCGTCCCGAGGGCGGGCGCGCGGAGCGCGTCTCACGCGGTCTTTACCTAGACAGCAATTTCTACAACGCCCGCGGCGCGTTCTATCTGTTCAACACCTGCAACACCTGGACTGCGCGAATGTTGCGCGCCAGCGGCGTGAACCTATCGCCGTCCGGCGTTATCACGGCCGACGAGCTGGTGGCACGCCTGCGTGCAGCGACTGATATTGGGCGGTAATCGCATGGTGACGGCTAACCCAAATCACCGAACGATTGTAACCGGCACCTCGGCATGGTGGAGAACTTTGTCCGAGACGCTGCCGACCAACAGGCCCTTCAGCTCGCCGAGACCGCGACTACCCATGACGATCATATCGGCGCCAACCGTTTTCGCGACATCAAGGATAAGCTGAGCGGGATCACCCCTGTGGGATTGCGAAGAGACATTCTCGGCGCCCGCGTTGTTCGCACGTATTGCCGCCGATTCTAGTATCTTTTCAACCACCCGGTCGATTTCGCCCGGCCCGTCTAGATGTTCCGAGACAGCGTACCGGTGGAGCTCGTCCGGGAGGCCTTCCGAGGGGTAGTGGATTGCGTGCAGCAGGACGACTTTGGCATCGAACTTTGAGGCAAGGTCGCCTGCATAATCGACGGCGCGGTTCGCATAACCGGACCCGTCGATTGGAACGAGAATTGTCTTGAGCATTGCGCGTCCTTTCCGCGGCGGATTTCTATTGCTGGGAGACCTTTTAATTGGACTGAATTTAGCACCTGTCGCGTCGGGCCAATTTGCGCTCGATCAAATTGCCGACAAGAACTACTCGAAGACGCGCTGGTCGGAAATTTCGCTCTCCAGCGCCATCAGCGCCAATTCGACCAGGCGGCGCCGAATGGCTTTTTCCTCTTCCGGCGATTTGTCCGGATCACCCAGCGGATGGGGAATGGCCACACTTGGGACGATACGGTTGGCGCCGACGGTTTTCGATATCGGCACAATCGAGCAGATATGCGCGGTGGGAATGCCCACCCGTTCCAGTTCCTTGACAATCGTTGCCCCGCAACGCGTGCAGGTGCCTCATGTCGAGGTCAGTATGACGGCCTGAACGCCGACATTCACCAGCAGGGTCGCGATCTCTTGGCCGTAAAGCTGCGCCCGCTCGACCGACGTCGCGTTACCGACGGTGGCGTAATAGGTTTCGCAGAGCCGCCCGATGCGGCCCTCGCGTTCGAGGTCGCGCACCACATCGAGGGGTAGCACGCGATTGGGGTCTTCGTTGGCGAAGGTTGGATCGTAGCCGCCATGGACGGATTGGTGGGTTTGTGCGCTCAGCCGATCCAGTCCCTGCAAGGAATAGGCCCCAAACTTGCTGGCGTTCGCCGATTCGATGCGGTCAGGGTTACCCCTCGGCACAATGCCGCCCGAGGTAATCAGGGCCAGGGTAGTCGTCGACATATCGCGCACCGCTGGCGCGGGGGGAACGCGGCTGAACACCGGCATGGGATACTCCGATCCGATTGCCTCACTGTTCAGCTTGCGGAGCAGCATGTCGACGGCGCGCTGGGCGCCGGTTGCTTCGGCGAAATAGTTTTGCCGCAGGCCGTGCGGAATGGTGCCGTCCTCCGTGGGCACGATCGCTTCGCCTGTGACAAGCTTAAGCCCAACCCGAACCATCCCCGCGGCCGCGTCGCGCATGCCCATGACGTCCGAACCCGCCCGTACGATGGTCACTGGCCGGCGATAGATCTCGACCGCCGGGTTTTCTTCATACATTGCGGTTACGGCGGGGAGTCCCAATCGCGCCTGCACCGCCTGACAGACCGCCCCACAGGCCATGGCGTAGCGGCCGGCATTGAAGGCCGGCCCGGCCAACAGCAAACCGGGATTGAGGCCCGCCTCAGGCGCGCGCTTGGCTTCGATGAGGCCGACAATCTCGGCGACCGCATCGTCCAGGTTCTCAGCCACATAATTATCGCCGGCGACGATAGTGCCGACGATTTCGATGTTCGGCGCCAAACCCGCCATCAGCTGCCCGGGCCCCTTCGGTCCATCGAACCATTGCGGTGCGAGATAAGCCTGGTCCTCGCCGCCTATACCGCCGAAGAATTGGTTCAAATAGTGAATGGTTTGGATTTTTTTGGGCACGGTCACACCTCGCGGCAGCTCAGGCGGCTGTAGCCGAGCTGGTTGGTTGATCCGATGATCGCCTGCAGTTCGACTTCCATGCTGCCATCGTCGCGCAAGCTGTGGGGATAGCCACCGGCGAGCCGCAAAACGTCTGGCAGTGGACCAATCGTGGTTGTCATAACGGGCAACTCGATCCGTTCGTTGGCGTTGCCTGTGGATATGAGGGCGTCGGCCTCGGGCGTAGTGTCGGCGAGGGATTGGGAGCCGCCATCGCCGCCGGCGAATTCGTCGGTTATCGCCACGGTCTTTATTCCCGCTTGCTCAAGACCCCGCACAATCATCATTAAATCGGCGTCGGGATTACCGAACCCCTCTTTGCTGATGATGGCGCCATTCGCCTTCAATTGATCGATCATTCCGACGGTAGTTGCGGCTGAGTGTTGCTTCTCGGCCAGCCGCGTCGGTTCGTTGGTAATGACAACGCCGACAAAGTTCCATCGCGACCCGTGTCCGCGCAGCAGCTCGGCGATCACGGGATTGTTCTGGTGATGGTAGGTGGTGTTCTTGTCGCAGGCGCTCACGCAGTTACCCGACAAGACACCGTTGTCGAGTACGATCCGGGGATCGACGCCGATCGGTAGGCCTTCCTTGGCGTTTCGCCCCAGCACGTAGGTATCGTGCAGCAAACCTTGGCTGAGCACGATGTAGACATACGCTATGCGCGGCAGGTCCGGATCGCATAGCACTTCGTCCCACAATACTTCCTCGATTTGATCGGGCGGGGAGCTTAGACAGCTCCTAGCGACAATTGCAGCGGCGCGGGTTCCCGCTTCCCGTAACGCCGCTTCGTGCTCATGGGGGTCCAGACCTTCGTGGACACCAATCTCCAGTACAATCAGTGGGAAGCGGGAGAACGGTGTATACGCCGCGCCGGGCCCGGACATATCGATGATCCCTTCCTGAAACCCAACGATCGGGCCACAGGTCACGATAGCGACATTTTCAAGGACACAGAGTATGCCGGTGCCGGGTTCCGTGCCGACCGCTTTCGCGCGCGGCTGGATGACATCCTTGACGCACAAGATACGCGTGTCTTCGTCGGGAAACGCCAGGTTGATACGGATATTTGTCAGACGATCATCTTGTGCCTGCAACGCGTGCGCCAGCGCCACCGCGTCGACAGTCAAATGACCCTCGGCGATACCATTCTTTTCCCCCAGCGTCACCGCGGTAACAAAGTGATTGTGCAGTGTCAGCGCCATTTCCACCCTCGATACTCAATCGCCTTAGAATTGCGCACAATTCGGCAATTTGGCCATTGAGCA
>JBLHKG010000311.1:0-4104 GCA_047619835.1 Alphaproteobacteria bacterium | reverse complement strand
GCCAGAAAAGGGAAAGATTCAAAATGCGCCGCGGATTACTCGCCTGGTCAGAAGAAGAAGTATCCCGCCCGGTGCTGGATTCGCGCGTCGCGCGCTGCCGCGACGCGATGGCGGGATCCGGGCTGGACGCGCTGCTGGTCTATACCAGTTTCCCCCGGCCGGCGGCGGTGTCCTGGCTGACGCATTTTGTCCCCTACTGGTCGCAGGGCGTGCTGGCGATTCTGCCGGACGGCGCGCCGGTATTTACCGTGAGCCTCTCCAAGCGGGTCGCCAACTGGATCGAGGAAACCGCCCATATGGGCGAGATCGTGTGTACGCCCAATCTCGGTCGCGCGCTCGGCGAGTTGATCACCGGGGCCGCAAATAAAGTCGGGGGTGCAAAGAAAATCGGCGTGGTTGAGCTGTCCCGGCTGCCCGGCACGATCGTCAACAATCTGCGCGATGCGGCTGCTGGAATCGAGCTGATCGATGCCTCCGATTTGTTCGCTGCTCTGCGCAGCCCGGCAGATGACACCGAAATTGCGCTGACCAGACGGGCCGCGGAAATTGCCCATAAGGCACTCGATCTGGCGAAGCCGGGCAAGGGACCTGTCGCTGCGGAAATCCTGTCCGATATCGAACGCTCGGCCCGTATGCAGGGGTGCGAGGAAATTCTGATCGACATCGCCGAGGATCTCAGCGCCGATAAGCAGTTCCGGCGGCTGGATGGTCCGAGCGTGTTCGCCAACCGTTATGCGGTTCGCCTGTCGGTCGCTTACAAGGGGCACTGGGTGCGGGTCGGCAGGACGTTTGAACAGGACGGCGCCGACCGGGCAACTTCGATTGAGGATTCTCTGGCCGAAACCCTGCCGGGTTCAGGGGCGACGCCACCGCCGGGATTCGTGCCAGGATTTGAGGCACTCGACCGGGTCGTTGAGGGCTGTATCGGCAGCGCGCCGCTGACCGTTCTGTTGGACCCGAAGCCGGGCGCCATCGTCAGCATCACCCAGCGCTGGCAGGACGCGCATGGATTCTGGCTGGTCAGCGAGCCGGTTCTGATGGGCAAGCTTCCGGGACAGCCGTCCGGTTTATTGGTTAACCGGTCAGAATCATAAATTCTTTTGAAGAACCGTGAGCGCGGCCTCGCTTCCACGCCCGATGAGATCAAAGACAGATCCGAAACAAAATTATCAAGTTTCAAATTGATCTGTATCAAAACGATCACAGGCGGCTCACTTTAATCATGCTTGGCAACAAGCAAAGTTCGTGGTGAGCTGGCGAGAGACACATGAAAGAGGCTGAGATGAAATTAACATCCTGTCTGTTGACGAGTTTGGTCGTGGCCGGCACCCTTTTCGCTGGCATACTCAGTGTCGCGCCGACCTCTTCGCTTGCCCAGGGGAAACCCGGCAAAGACCAGAGTGGGACCATCAACGAACCCACCAAAATTTGGTCAATTGGCCGCGGCGGCCAGCTTTACGACAATTGGTGGGCGGTGCTGGATGCGGACGAGCCCAAGGCCACGCATCCCGCCTATCCCGCGACGGCTAAACGAAACGGCCCGACAACCTGGCGCTGCAAGGAATGCCACGGTTGGGATTACAAGGGTGTTAAAGGCGCCTACGCCAAGGGATCGCACCGCACCGGCATCAAAGGGCTGCGCAACATGGTGGGAGCGGACAAGGCAGGCATCGTCGCAACCCTCCGGAACAAGACCCATGGCTATACCGAAAAGATGATAACGCCGAGCGCCATGAATAAGCTGGCCCTGTTCCTGGCTTCCGGTCAGATCGACATGGACAAATATATCGATCGCGCCACCAAGAAGGCCCGCGGCAATCAAAGGCGTGGGGCGCAGCTATACCAGAGCATCTGCGCCAATTGTCACGGGCTCGACGGCAAAATGCTGAACTTCGGCAGCGAGAAGAAGCCCGAATATGTCGGCACCGTCGGCAAGGGAAACCCGTGGGAAGCCCTGCATAAGATCCGCTTTGGCCAGCCCGCCGCCAATATGGCGGCGTTGAGCGTTCTGCCCATCCAGGAACAGGTGGACCTTCTGGCCTACATCCAAGGCCTGCCGACCAAATAATATTCAGCGACGCCGGTAATCGGCTGGCAAGCACGGTGGCGATCTCTAACGAGATACTGCGTCGCCGTAATCCGCATTCAGCCTGGCGCCAGCTCCGGCACCTTGCTCTGAACGTCAGAAACCACCGGATCGTGCAGGGGATCACGCAGGCCGAGAATGCGCCGCGCATTGCTGTAGAGAATCTTCTCCAGATCGCTTTCCGACAGCCCGACCTGGCCGAGATACTCGAGCGCATCGGCCGGCATCCAGCACGGGTAATCGCTGCCATACATCACGTGTTCGATGCCGTAATACTCGATGGCGAACTTCATGCCTTCCATATGCGGCGACACGGTGTCGGTATACATCCGTTTGAGATAGGTGCTGGGCGGCTGCGGCAGCTGCGCCTTCTTGCCGTTCTTGTCCATCCGGCCCGATTGATAGGGTAGCGTACCCCCCGTATGCGACATGATGAGTTTGAGATCGGGGTGGCGTTCCATGATGCCGGAGAACACCAGCCGCATCGCGGCGACGCTGACCTCGACCACCCGGCCGAGGCTCAGGAACAGCGCGCCGTCATAGCCGTCGAGGGCGTCGGCGAACACCGCATCGGTGGGATGCAGGAACATCGGCAGATCGCGTTTTTCAACATGATCGTAAAACGGCTCAAGCCGCTCTTGATCTATTCTCGGGTCCGCGCCGATGCTGCCGGGCAGATTAACCCCCATCAGGTTCAGCCGGTCCACCGCATCGTCGATCACCTCTATCGCCGTGGCGGTATCCTGCAGCGGCACGGCGGCGCTGGCCCATACCCGGCCGGGATATTTCTTCTGCGCGCCGGCCATTTCCTCGTTCCAGGCGATGGCAAGATCGCGGCCTTCTTCCACCGGCAGCTCGGAAAAACACACCGAGAACGGGCCGATCGAACACACCACATCGATGTCATGGCCAAGCTCGTCCATATGCGCCAGCTGCTCGTCGAGTTCGAACCAGGCGGGCCAGACACTCAGCACATAATCGGCATCTTTCTCCTGGCGCAGATAGCGATATCCGCCCTTGCCGTCGGGTTCCGCTCTCGGATAGCCCTTGCGCTTGCAAAGCTGTTCCCAGATCGAGCGCGGCCACCAGTGAAAGTGGGAATCGATGATATGCATGTGCGGGCTCCTGTAAGGCAATTCCGCCAAACCTGAAGGGAATTTACAGGATAATGATGTATGAAAACATTCCCTTCGGCAATATAGCGGCGCTCCCCTGGCGGGGTGTAATTATTTTCACGCTTTCAACGAACAGGGCCGTACCTATAATGGTTTCGCCTCTCTTTCCGTTGAGGCCCGATATTTTGGTAAATTAAGAGAGCTTTTCGCCATGTCGAACATCCGTCTAACCGCCACCCCCGGACCTTTGGTACGGCATATCGCGCTCTGCGGCCTTGCGGGATTTCTGGTCCTTTCGGCGCCTGTTCTGGCCGACGTGACATCCGGCAAGGCGGCGTTCGAGGCAAGCGATTACGCCAAGGCACATAGTGAGTTTCTCGCCCCCGCGCAGGCGGGCAAGGCCGGGGCCCAGTACTGGATGGGCCGGCTTTTCGAGGGCGGCTACGGCGTAGAAAAGGATGCCGCCCGCGCCTTCAAATGGTTCGAAAAAGCCGGCGATCAGGGGCATGCCGATGCGCAGCGCATCGTCGGGGCGTTTTATGAGCGCGGCAAAGGGATCTCGAAATCCCGCAGCCAGGCGGCCCAATGGTATCAACGCGCTGCCGATAGCGGCAATGCCAAGGCGATGCGCAATCTCGCGACGCTTTACCTCGACGGCAAGGGCCTCAACGCCGATCTCAATAAGGCGATCTCACTGTTTGAAAAAGCCGCCGCCAAGGGCAATGCCAAGGCGATGCGCAATCTCGGCTATATTTACTATTTTGGCGAAGGCCTGCGCCGAGACGCAAAGAAGGCCGCCGGTTATTTTGCGGCGGCGGCAAAAGCCGGGTCCAGCCGCGCCAAGTTCGATATTGGCAGGCTTTACTATCGCGGCGACGGCGTTGAACGGGATCTGAAACGCGC
>JBLHKG010000310.1:0-4105 GCA_047619835.1 Alphaproteobacteria bacterium | reverse complement strand
AAATCGGACATGGTCATGTATGACCGCCAGACCGAAAGCTGGTGGCAGCAATTCCTCGGCGAGGCGATTATCGGTGAATTGAGGGGCACGCGGCTGAAAATGGTGCCGGCCCGGGTGGAATCCTTTGCCCGATTTGTGGCGCGCGCGCCCGACGGCAAAATCCTGGTGCCGACCGGCGATGTCAGAAGGGCGTATGGCTCGAACCCCTATGTCGGCTATGATTCATCGTCCCGGCCCTTCCTCTATGGCGGCGAGCTGCCAAAAGGGATTGCGCCGCTTGCCTATGTGCTGGCGGTCGATGGCGAGGCCTGGTCGCTGGACCTGATCCGGCGTAGCAAGCGCATCGAAAAAGGAGATCTGGTTATCACCTGGGAGCCGGGGCAGGCGTCCGCTCTTGATCAGGAAGAAATTCATGCAGGCCGCGATATTGGCAATGTTGTGGTGCAGCGAAAAACGCCTAAAGGGCTGGTTGATGTAGTTCATGACCTGACCTTCGCCTTTGTTTTTCATGCCTTTGCAAAGGGCGGCACGCTCCACAAATAGCCGGGGAGCCCGTAACGTTCTTTTTTCCGCCCGGGAGGGTTCGTCAATCTGGGTGCTGGAACACCGGCGGCGGACGTCCTATCTTAATACTCAGGATAGAGGCACAGGGACAATGGCGAAGCGCGACATCAATTTACCCAGCAAGGCGGGGAGCAACGAGGTTCATGCGTTTCTGGACAAGCTTGCCCGTACACCGGCGGTACATGCGTCGACCGGTCGCGGACGACTTTTGTTTGCGATGGATGCGACAGCGAGCCGCGAGCCCTCCTGGGACCGCGCCTGCCACATACAGGGTGAAATGTTCCAGGCGACCGACGGGCTGGGCGGGCTGGAGGTGCAGCTTATCTATTTTCGCGGTTTTGGTGAATGCAAGGCGTCAAAATGGATGGATCGGTCCGATACGCTGGTTCGTGCTATGACCTCGGTCAGGTGCCTCGGTGGGCGAACCCAGATTGGCCGTGTCCTTAAACACACCATTACTGAAACCAAGAAGCGCAAAGTCGATGCGATGGTTCTGGTCGGCGATGCGATCGAAGAGGAGGTTGATGAGTTGTGTGCTTTCGCTGGAGAGTTGGGCGTCCTCGGCGTTCCTGTTTTCGCGTTTCAGGAAGGCAGCGATCAGGCGGCAACACTCGCTTTCCGCCAGTTCGCAACGCTGACTGGCGGCGCGCATTGTCGTTTCGACTCGTCATCCGCCAGTCAGCTGAAGGATCTGCTGGCGGCGGTTGCCGTCTTCGCGGCGGGCGGGCGCAAGGCGCTGGCGGATTTCAGTCGCCGGACCGGCGGCGCGACCGCGCAGATCACCTCTCAGGTCAGTTGAGATAAGGCCGCGTTTCCATGCCCTGGTTGATCCTTGGAATTTGCGTCATCGTCGGTCTTTGGCTGATCTTTCGCGGGCTGAAAGGCCTTGCGCCTCAGATCGCGGCCAAGGTGATCGTTTCTGCAATCGTATTGGCGGCAAGCGGGGTTGCGCTCTATTTTTTAACGGCCTCAAGGGGTATCGGTACCCTGTTGTTCGTTGCGGCGTTTCTCCTGCCGATGCTGATGCGCATGCGCGGTGCCCGTCAGTTCTTCCGGAATCTCGGTGGGCCGAGCCAGGGCAAGTCCACCGACGTTAAGACGCAGTTTTTGCGGATGTCGCTCGATCATGATTCCGGCGTTCTCGACGGTACAGTGCTCGACGGCGCGTTTCGAGGTCGGCGCCTCGGCGAAATGGCGCCGGATGAGCTGATGGAGCTGCTGCGCGAGTGCCGGGTTGCGGACGAACAATCTACGACCGTGCTCGAGGCGTATCTTGACCGCGTTTACAGTGCGTCCTGGCGTGACGGCGAAGCCGGCGCCGGTGCTGACAGAGCCAATCGTGGCGCATCGCCCTGGGGTAACGCCATGACCCATGCCGAAGCGCGCGTGATCCTGGGGGTCGAGCCGAACGCGACGGAAGATGAAATCCGGGAGGCCCATCGCCGGGAAATGATGAAACATCACCCCGATCATGGTGGTTCCGACGAAGAGGCGAGCCGTATCAACCAGGCCAAAGAACTATTGCTGGGTGCATAATCCGTAGCTTGTGAGGGGCCATTGCGGCGCTTTCCTTGCAAAATCGACGTTATCTGTGGCACATAACCGGCGCTAACTGGAGTGGCCTCGGCGCTGGCGCCACAAACAACTGCGAGACATTGATGGCTAAACGCATACGCAAGGCAGTATTCCCCGTTGGCGGCATGGGAACCCGGTTTCTTCCAGCGACCAAGGCAATGCCCAAGGAGATGTTGCCGGTCGTTGATAAACCGCTGATTCAATACGCGGTTGAAGAGGCCCGTGCAGCCGGTATCGAAGAGTTCATCTTCGTGACCGGACGCGGCAAGACGGCGATCGAGGACCACTTCGATCACTCAGTCGAACTGCATAATATGCTTGTCCAACGCGGCGATCACGAAAAGGCCGCTCTGGTCCATGGCTCTATATTCGAACCGGGACAGGTCGCTTATACACGGCAGCAAGAGGCGCTAGGTCTGGGGCATGCGGTGTGGTGCGCCCGAAACCTTGTTGGCAACGAACCTTTCGCGGTCCTGTTGGCGGACGATCTGGTCATGGCAGAAACCCCCTGTCTCAAACAGATGGTTGATGTGTTCGATAGCACCGGTGGCAATGTCATTGCCGTAATGGATATTCCGCTCGAGCATACTGACCGGTACGGTGTCCTCGATATTGGGTCCGATGACGGAAAATTGGTCGAGGTAAAAGGATTGGTAGAGAAACCGAAGCCTGCGGAAGCGCCGTCGACGCTGTCAGTGATTGGCCGGTATATTCTTCAGCCAGAAGTATTCGGGTATTTGCAATTGAACGAAACCGGCGCAGGCGGAGAAATTCAACTGACAGATGCAATGGCCAAGATGATTGGTGATGCGCCGTTCCAGGGGTTGCGATTCGAGGGACAGCGATTTGATTGCGGCGATAAGGCGGGGTTTTTTGAGGCAAATCTTGCCTTTGCGCTTGCGCGCGACGATATGCGGGACGATGTCACCGCCATTATCAAAAAATATATTTGAATTAAAGGGTGAGCTGCGTTTCTTCAGTAAAGAGTTCAGGGATTAGAGTATTATGAAAATTGCGATGATCGGCACGGGCTATGTAGGCCTTGTGTCGGGGGCCTGTTTTTCCGAGTTCGGCATTGATGTCGTTTGTGTCGATAAGGATCAGGCCAAGATTGACGTACTAAATCGCGGCGAGTGTCCGATTTACGAGCCGGGGCTGGAGAATCTAGTCGCGTCGAACGCAGCGGCCGGGCGGCTGACCTTTACCACCGGTCTCGCGGCGGCTGTCGAAGGGGCGGACGCCGTCTTTATTGCGGTTGGGACGCCCAGCCGGCGTGGTGACGGGCACGCGGACCTTTCCTATGTCTATGCGGCGGCGAAAGAAGTTGCCGGCGCGTTGACGGGTTACGCCGTAATCGTGACAAAATCGACTGTGCCGGTCGGAACCGGCCGCGAAGTGGAGCGTATCATCCGCGAGGCACGACCGGATGCCGATTTCGACGTCGCGTCCAATCCCGAGTTTTTGCGCGAAGGGTCGGCCATAGACGATTTTATGCATCCTGATCGCGTGGTTATCGGTACGTCCAATGAACGGGCGGCTCACGTTCTGAGCGAGGTCTATCGGCCCGTGTTCCTGCTGGAAACACCTATCGTGCAAACCACATTGGAAACCGCTGAATTGATCAAGTACGCGGCCAATACTTTCCTTGCGACCAAGATCACCTTTATCAACGAAATAGCGGATCTGTGTGAGAGCGTTGGCGCCGACGTTCAGCATGTGGCCCATGCCATCGGTCTCGATGGCCGGATCGGCTCGAAATTTCTCCATGCCGGCCCTGGTTATGGCGGGTCCTGTTTTCCAAAAGATACTCTTGCGCTGGTACGGACGGCCCGCGACGCTGGCGCGCCAATTCGCATCGTTGAGACCGTCGTTGATATAAACGAGCGGCGCAAAGTGCAAATGTCTGAAAAGGTGATCGCGGCGTGTGGCGGTTCAGTCGATGGAAAGACTATTGCCATTCTTGGCC
>JBLHKG010000309.1:0-4118 GCA_047619835.1 Alphaproteobacteria bacterium | reverse complement strand
CCGCCGGTCTGTTTCGCGGCCTTCGCCGCCGCCAGCATATCGGGCGCAAAGATGATGCAGACCGGAATTCTGGCCTTTCGGCTGGCGCTGGCCGGGCAGCTTATCCCGTTTGTGTTCGCCTATAACCCGGGAGTTTTGCTGATCGGCAGCCCGGGCGCAATTATCCTCGATATCCTCCGCGCGCTGGCCGTGCTGTTTGCCGGCGGGCTCGCCTTCGAGCTCTTCCGACTTACCCCGTATGAGCGCGACGAAACAGCTTCTAAAGCATTGATCTATCTAAGGCGCTTCGCCTTTGGAATGGCAGCGGGATCACTGATCTTTCCGCATATGGCGACGACCATCGCCGGCGCGGTACTGTTGGGTGTTGGGCTCGCGGTAGCGCTGGTGCCGGGCTACGGGGCCGGGCGCGCAGATCAGGCGCCGACACTCTGATCCCGGTCCTCCCGTAGGAGATGACGCGCCGCCAGGGTGAGTGTTATTTTTTCAGACATAATAAAACAAACAATTACAATGTCTTGAGTAATCTTTCTAATAAATTAGATTATATTTTGGAAAGATTCTCGATGGCGGGGTTGTGGAATATCGCCATCGATGCACGTAACGGCGAACTGCGTCCATCGCGCCAGACCATACGCACGGCGAGTCCGCTCACCATCACGTTTGTTGCCGACGAGTAGCCGTCGGCGCGTCAGAAATTGTTCGGGCGGGGTACGATAATGATTTCTTCGCTCCGATAACGCCCGTGACATTCGTCCGGGGATTTATTGACGATGGCGTTCTCGAAATTTGAATCCATCACCAGCCATTTTTTCCGCAAATCGTCCGGTACTCCGGCTTCACCAATTGCGTCGTCTAGAAGTGCGTGCCGGATGGCAAAGACCTCGGCGGGCAGGAACATGTGCACGTGCGCGTCGCGCGGTGTCCGCCCGCCAAACCGGCAGGGGCCACCCATGAGCCCGGCCCAGAAATCGGTCTGTTGACTTTTGACGATCTCAAGCTTCGATTTGACGAAAAACCCCTTCAGCCACGGATGGGCGTAGAGCTTGTCGTATAGCAGCTCATGGACCCGTTCCAGACAGGGGTAGCCACCAATCTCGTCGAAGAAATTGTCGCCTAGCTGCGATTTTCCCTTGGCCTGACTCATCGGAGATACCCTGAAATTGCCGTGAACCGGCGTCCGTGATCAGGCTAGCCAAATAGGTATAAATATCTGTGAATCCGCCAGCGGGGTACTGTCGCACTCCGCATTTCAGCCCGGAAAGGCACCTCGATCCGTCTACCCTAAATCCGGAACTCCTCGCCCCGTTTGCGGCCCTGGGATACGTCGATAAACAGATCATCGACCGTCAGCTTGTTCTTGATCAGTGCCTGTTCGTGGGAATAGGCCGCCATATTGGCGAGGGACTTCCGGTTCTGCTCGGTCAGGCCGTATTCCCAGGGGTCGGTGCCGAGAATCTGCTCCTGTTCCTCCCAGGCTTCGCGATACCAGGCGAGCGGCACGATGCGCGGGTTGACCATCTGCTTCATGGCGATGGCCTTGGCCTTGTTGAGCGCGTGATACATGTTGATCGGCACCCAGGGATACTGCTCGACGATTTCTTTCTTGATGCCGGTGATGTGCATGATGGGGAACATGCCGGTCTTGTTGAAGAAACCGATTTCTTCGTTCTTGTAATCCGGCCACAGGCGCGCGACGCGCGGATCGCCGTCGATAAACGGTTTGATGATTGAGGAATGGATACAGGCGTCGAGTTCGCCCTCGGCCAGCATCTTTTCGACCGATTGATCGTCGGAGAGCGTGGTCAGGCGGATATCGTCCGGGAGATCCACCGGGATGTCCTGATCGAGTTCCTGATACCAGTCGATCGAGCGGTGCGGCACGCCGTATTCATGCTCCAGAATGCCCTTCATCCAGAGGATCGCGGTCACCTGCCAGTGCTTGATGCCGATCTTCTTGCCGATCAGATCCTTGGGTTCCTTGATGCCGGCATTGGTGTTGATAAAGATAAACCCATGGCGGAACCGGCGATGCAGGAACACCGGGATCGCCTCGAACGGCTTTCCCTGATCCTTGGCGACAAGATAGGTCGAGCAGGACGCCTCGGCCATGTCGAAATCCTGATTATTGTAGAACCGCCAGTGCCGCGTGGTGGAATCCATATCGGTCAGCACTGTGAGGTCGATCCCGTCCGGCTTGACGATGCCGTCGATCAGCGGCCGGGTGATGGCATAGTCGCCACAGGCGAGGGTCAGCGGGATATTTTTGGACATTCTTGGTCTTTCCTGTCTGAAATCGCGTCATCCTCGCAATTGTTGCGAGGATCTTTTGCCTGCCAAATCTCTATGGGCTGGAGACCCCCGGGTCAAGCCCCCGAGGCAGGTGGGCGGTGACGCGGGTTGCTTATCAATCCGCCGGTCCGATGGGGCCGCTGCCGGGATGGGGCAGGCGGATGCCGCGCCCCAATTCGACAGCCTTTTCATAGACGTAATGGCACATGGCGATGTCGTGCGCGACCAGCCCGGTGGTGTGGATCAAATTGCGCTCGGTGTCGCTCTCGCGCCCCGGCTTTACGCCGCGGACCAGCTCATGCATCTCGGCGTGGAGCATATCCCGGGTAAACAGGCCGGTTTCCGCCGAATGGCGGAAATGCTGCATCAGCATGTTCATTTCCCAGCTATCGACAGCGACCTTGTCCATTTTGGGCCAGCCGTCCGGCTCGAATTCGCGGCGGGTGAAGGAAACATAGGTCGCGCCGGGTTTGAGCCAGGCCTCGCGGCACATGATCTCATCGGATGTGGTGCCGCCGATGCCGATATCGGCGCCGGTGACCACCTGTTCGACCGAGTCCATCGGAAGGACCGGAATGCCGAGCTTCGCCGACCATTTGGCGGCAAACGCCTCACGGGTCTCCGGGCGCCGGGAGGTGCAGCGGATTTCCTCGATTCCGTCATACAGCTCAACCAGACAGCGCAGGGCGTTGGTCGCCATCGTGCCGACGCCGACGATGCCCACTATTTTGGGGTCTTTTGGCCCGAGATATTTGAGCCCGAGGATGGTCGCCGCCGCGCTTCTTATCGCGTAGGTCCAGTGTTCCTCGACAATGGCGCGGGCGTGACCGGTATTGGGGTCGGTCAGCACGACCCAGCGGGCGCATTCGAGCTGGCCGACTGTATTGCGCTCTCCGTCGTTGAAATAGTTGTAGAGCCGGACCCCGGTGACCGGCGTTTCCTTGAGCAGCGCGCATTTGACGTGCCAGTGATTGTGAAACGGCTCGGCAATATCGAGCTTGAAGCTCGGTGGGCTCGATGTCATCACCGTGTCTTCGCCCTGCATGCGATAGACATCCTCGGCGATGGCCAGCGCTTCCCTGGCGCTCAGCAGGTCGATGGTATCGGCGTAGGGGACGTAGAGGACGCCCTGTTCCTGTTCTGTTGGCATTGTGGTTGGTTTCTCCTAATCCAGGATCGCGATGGCTTCGATTTCCATAATCAGCTCGCGCTTTACCATGGAAGTGACGACGACGCAGGTGGCGGCCGGATAGGGCTCGCTGAAGTATTTCGGCCGCCATTCGAGAATCGAAGGAAACTGCGACAAATCAGTTAGATAGATGGTGATCTTGACGATGTCCGACAGGTCGCCGCCGGCTGCCTCGATGGCGCTTTTCAGATAGGAGAAAACCCGCTCGGCCTGCGCGCCGGCATCGAGATTGCCTTCGCTCGCCTCGGGTTCGGCGGTCTGGCCGGAAATAAAGACCATCTTGCCCTTGCGGACGACATGGGTGAACTGGCCGGGCGGCGGCAGGTCCGGCACCTCAATGACTTCAAATCCCATTAGCTTTCCTCTAACCGCATTTCCTAATTTCCAAATTCGGCCTAGCGTGAGGGCCGGGCAAGGGGCTGTCAACGGCAGGAGGCGACGAGACCATGGTGGATGAAAAATTTCACAGGATCAGGATTGAGGAGGCGCCGACGCAGCCGTTGCCGATGGGCAGAGGAACGGTTTTCAAGCTGGTCGATCCCGATATTGGCGCCGTAAACGCCGATATACATGTCAATGTGATCGAACCGGGGGCGGGGCGGGGCGAAATCCATTTTCACCGGAAGGCGGAAAATACCTA
>JBLHKG010000308.1:0-4128 GCA_047619835.1 Alphaproteobacteria bacterium | reverse complement strand
AAATTCCACGAATAGCCGGGTATCCAGGAAGACGCCGAGCGGTCGTCAAACCGGGCGCCGATTGCAATCACCAGATCCGCGTGGCGGCCGGCCTGATTGGCGGGATAGGCGCCGTTGCGACCGATAAAGCCGAGCGACAGCTTGTCCGCCATCGGAATGCAGCCCATGCCGTTGGGCGAGCTGATGACGGGGATTGAATATCGGTGCGCCAGCTCGGTCAGCTCGCTCGATGCCTCCGACAGCGTGACGCCATGGCCGATGAACAGCACCGGTCGCTGGGCGCTGAGGATCATGTCCGCCGTGCGCGCTATATCGTCGGGCGATGCGCCACTGCGGCGCAGATTATGTCCGCCCGACGGCGGCGGCACCTCCACATCGGCTTCTTCCTGGAACAGGTTGAAGGGAATGTCGATATTGACCGGCCCCGGCCTGCCGCTCAGCATGGTCTTTGTCGCCTGATGCAGGGCCAGCGGCAGCATATCGACCCGCGACGGCTGAAAGCTGCGCTTGACGACCGGGCGAATGACATTGGGAAAATCCGCCTGGTTATGGCGGTTGATTTCCTGAAACGGTCCCCGGTTGAATTGTGAGGTCGGCACGTTGGCGGTGATCGACAGCAGCGCGGAGGAATCGGTCTGGGCGACGGCCAGCGCCATCACCAGATTCGCCGAACCCGGTCCGCACGAGGTGAGCGTCGCCGCCGGCTGATGCTTTACGCGGAAATAGGCGTCGGCCATATGACCGGCGACCTGTTCGTGGCGCGGCGAAACCAGCTTGATCTTGTCCTTGCGGTCATACAGTGCGTCGAGCAGCCCGACATTGCCGTGTCCGCAAATTCCGAAGATGTAGGGGATCTCCTCCTCGATCAGGAAGTCGGCAATCAGCTCTCCGCCTTTCATGATGGTCATCGCTGTCCCCTCAATTCGGTTGTGATGTTGCCACTATGTGGGCCCTGACGTCATCGATCAATCGATAGCATCGCGCAAAGCAGGGCAGGGCTGGCGCCGAGGTAATTTAGTTCGTAATCTTACCGCAACGAACAATAGAGGAGGCCCGTCCGGGCTCGGGTCATGTTTGAAGCGATTATGGAGTCAGCCGACGCGCTCGGGACCGCGTCGACACATTTTATTCATTTTAACGCGCTGGCCTATCTGGTCGTCGGAACCTGCATAGGTTTGCTGTTTGGCGCGATTCCCGGGCTCGGCGGCACAACCGCCCTGGCGCTGATCATTCCGCTGACTTTCGGCATGGAAGAAGCCAACGCGATCATGCTGATGGGCGGATCGATGGCGGCGACCTCGACCGGGGGCTCAATCAGCGCAATCCTCTTGAATACGCCGGGTATTGCACCCAATGCGGCGACCACCTTCGATGGATTTCCGCTGGCGCAGCAGGGCCGGGCCGGTGAGGCCATCGGCGCGGCGGCGACCTCATCGGCGCTGGGCGGGTTGATCGGCGTCTTCTCGCTGCTGGCGGTGATCCCGATCGCCAAGGCGATTGTCCTGCTGTTCGGGCCGCCCGAGCTGTTTCTGCTTGCGGTTTTCGGTCTTTGCGCCATCGCGGTGTCGACCGGCGACCGGCTGCTGCAGGCGCTGATCGCGGCGATTTTCGGCTTCATCTGCGCCTTTGTCGGGTTCGATTATGTGTCGGGGATTGTTCGCTATACCTATGAAGTTGAGGCGCTGTATGACGGGATCAAGCTGGTGCCGGCGCTGATCGGGCTGTTTGCGATCTCGCAGATGATCGATCTGGCGGTCAAGGGCGGCAGCATCGCCGGCGGCGCCGGGACTCTCGATGTGAAAATCACCGGCGTGATGGATGGCGTGAAATCGGTGTTCCGCAACTGGTCGACCATGCTGACCGGCTCGGCAATCGGCACCTTTATCGGCGCGGTGCCGGGCGTCGGCGGAACGGTCGCGGCATTTCTCAGCTATTCGACACAGGTACAGCGCGATTCCAATCCTGACGTGCCTTATGGCAAGGGCAACATCAGAGGCGTCATCGCGCCTGAATCGGCCAATAACGCCAAGGATGGCGGCTCGCTGATCCCGACTCTGGCGTTTGGCATCCCGGGCAGTGCGGAAACGGCAGTGTTCCTCGGCGCGATGATCCTCCATGGGCTGGAGCCGGGCCCGACATTGCTGCAGGAACATACCGACGAGATCTATACGCTGATCCTGTCGCTCACCGTTGCCTGCGTTGTCGCGACCCTGATCGTCCTCGTGCTGGCGCGGCCGATGGCCTATCTGACACTGGTCGATTCCCACATTCTGGTGCCGGTAGTGACGGTGGTAGCCCTGATCGGCGCCTATGCGCTGAGTGGCGAGTTTGGCGATGTTGTCGTTGCGCTGGGCTTTGCCATCATCGGCTATCTGATGATCCGGTTTCAGTATCCGCGCATAACCTTCACCATTGCGCTGGTGCTGGGTGAGATCACCGAACGCAGCTTTTTCCAGACAATGGGCGTGTCGGACGAAAGCTGGGGCATCTTCGTCGACCGAACGCCGGCGGCGATTATTCTCGTGCTGATCGTGCTTAGCTTACTGATCCCGTCCTTCCGGCTGTGGCTGCGCAGGCGCGGTGAGACAGGAGGCG
The DNA here is from genome assembly GCA_047619835.1 of Alphaproteobacteria bacterium. GTDB lineage: Bacteria > Pseudomonadota > Alphaproteobacteria > MPNO01 > UBA2964 > JAYOEY01. The sequence goes on along the minus strand of JBLHKG010000308.1, from coordinate 1,533 downwards.
TATCATGAACGACAAGGGGCTTTCAGGCGCCAGCCTCGGCGGCGGACTTGTTTTCCTGCTGGGCTGCATCGCCTTTGGCTATCTGGCCAGCGGCAAGCCAACACCCGGCCTGCTGGCGCTGCCTGCCGTGATTGGCTGGTTCGCCCTGCTGGTGGCCGCGCGGCCGTTGATTGACCGGGATAAACATACCGCGCTTTTTTTCGCGCTCGCCGTCCTGGCGCTGATGGTTTTCTTTATCCACCAGACCTATGGCTATTCCGGAAAGGTCCGGAATTTTCCATTGATCATCGGCTATACCGGCGTTGCGATGTGTCTTCTCGATATTCTGGGCCTCACGCGGACCGGGCTGGGCATGGCGATCACGCAGTTCTTCGGCAGCCATCTGGATCTCGACGAAGTCAGCGACCGCAAGGTCAGGCGCGAGCTGTATGCGTTTGCCGCGATGGGCGGTTGTGTGCTCGGCATCTGGCTGTTCGGGTTTCTCGTTTTTTCGCCGCTTTTTGTCATTATGTGGATGATGGTGGGGAGGAAAACGCTCAAGGCCTCGGTCTATGGCGGTGTGTTCACTCTCATATTCATCTATCTGCTGTTCGAGCTGGCCTTTAAATACGAACTCTATCGCGGTGTCGTGTTTATCTGGCTATTGGACTTGTGACCCCGGGAAGGGATATCGTCGCCGCGATGGCCCGGCGGTAATTGCGGGTCGGAAGAAAATTAAACCGGTTCATTAAGGGAGAAAACATATGATCAAGAAGACTCTACTCGGCGCCGTTGCGCTCGGAGCAGCGGTGGCATTGCCGCAGGTGGTGAACGCAGCGTTCCCCGAAAAAAACATCACCTTCATCATCCCCTACGCACCTGGTGGCGGGTTCGATACCTATGTCCGCAAGATTGCGCCGATGATGGAGAAGCACCTGCCAAACAAGGTCAACGTCCTGCCGAAGAACGTTGACGGCGCCGGTGGGCGGAAGGCCCTGACCGATCTTTCCCGTGCCAAGCCGAATGGCTATTCCATCGCGATTTTCAACATGCCGGGCATGCTGCTCGACAAGATCATCGGCAAGAAAACCCGCTATGACATCGAGAAGTTCGTCTGGTTGAGCCAGCTCGCCGTGTCGCCCTATACGCTGGCGGTCAACAGCAAGGGGCCCTACCAGACGATCAAGGCGCTGCAGGCGGCTTCGAATCTCAAGTACCCGGTCACCAGCCCGGCTTCGACGGCAGCTGTCGCCGGTAAGATCATGGCGAACGCGCTCGGCATGAAGGTCCAGATCCTGCCCGGCTACAAGGGGTCGTCCAAGACCTCTCTCAGCATCATTCGGGGCGATACGCATCTTTCGCTTTTCGCCAATCGTCAGTACGCCAAATATGCCAAGAGCGGCGATCTGAAGGCCGTTCTCTCGCTTGAGGACAAGAGCCCGTGGCCGGGCGTGCCGACGGTGGGCGATATTGGCCATCCTGAGTTGGCTGCGCTGGCGACCGAGCGGATCGTTGGCACGGCGCCAGGAACGCCAAAGGCAATCGCAAAAATTC
>JBLHKG010000307.1:0-4128 GCA_047619835.1 Alphaproteobacteria bacterium | reverse complement strand
CGGTCGACCGCTTCCTCGCACAGGATCGCGCTGAGTTCCTCGTTGCACAGCCCGCGCCCGGCTTCGATCGTATCAGCCAGATGGTGGGTCCAGTGATCGGGTTCTTCATGGCCGACGGCGGCGGCCACCGTCATCTGCGCCATAATTGTCGAGCCGCCGCGACTGATCAGGCTCTTGTCGGCGAGAATGACGTCGGCGCCTTCGCGCGACGCCGCAACCGCTGCATACATCCCCGCCCCACCGGCGCCGACGATAAACACGTCGGTCTTTACGCGCATGGTCATAAATCCAAATCTCCTGTTGCGCGGTAATTTATCTCAGCCGGAGCCATGTTGCACGAGCCCAGAGCGCGATTTAGGTTGCCTGGGACTATAAAAATTATTGTGAGGACATCATGGCGAATGTTATGCAGGAATTAATCGACACGGCCAGCCCCTACTGGGATGCCGAAGCGGAAATCGCCAGGCTGTTTTACAAGACGGCGAAGAAGGCGGATCACGCGTTTTACCTGCGCGCCCAGCTGTGGAAGGAACTCAACCCGGTCGACGGATTCTTCAACGGGCTGCACCGGGAGCTTACCCAGGCGGTCGAACTGTTCCCCAAGGTGGGGCAGAAGATCGACCGGCATGATTATCTGTTCCTGCTCGATCAGCTGGTGTCCGAATACCGCCATTTCGTGCTGCTGGCCGATATTCTTGAATACGTACAGGGCCGCAAGCTGACCAAGCGCGACCTCAAACAATTACCGCAGGAAAAGAAGCTGGGCGACATAAGACGACACTATGTCACCAAGGGCGGCGCCATCGGCAAGGCGGCTGTCGGGCTGACCGAAGGTGGCGGCACCGCCCTGTTCCGTGTCGGCAAGCGCCTGAAAGGCAGCAAGCTGAACCAGATGACCGCCAAGGCCATGCAGGTGATCTGGGAGGACGAACAGGATCATTACGAGGAACAGGCGAAGATTGCGGCCAAACTGATCAAAAACAAGAAACAGCTCGCCGAGATGAAGACCGCAATTGTCGATGTCAGCCTGCAACGGGTCTGGATGCGGAACGAAATGTTCCTGGAGCCGATGACCGGGCCGGAGCTGAAGCGCTTCATCGATCGGCGCGCCAGGCGTCTGGCCCCGAACTGACGATGTCCGACGAAACCGACCCTGTAGAATCCGACTCAACCTCCAAATTGGCGACGTATTCCTTGTAAAATTATAATGTTCATGTTGTGTTCTTTAATGAAAATCACCTTCAGGGAATATTGCATGCTCCTCAACCGGTCACTTCAGCAACCCGTCGGCAGGGGTCAGACGAATGTCGAAGACGATATCGTCAACATCAAGGGGCTGTTCGAACAGCTTGACCTTCTGCCCCGCCCCCGGGACGGGATTGTGCCCGTGTTCGACGCGCCGCTGGAAGACACCCTCCGCCGATACCAGAATGACCGGTTCCTGACGATCGACGGCAAGATGATGCCGGGCGGCGAGACCGAACGCAATCTGCAGCGCGATCTCGGCCTGTTGCCACAGCAGCCGCCCTTCTCGCTGTCGGAGCTCGACATCACCGGCCCGGTCGCCAATGGGCGGGAGGGCGCTAGCGCCGATTTCAAGGGTGTCTCGAAAGCGCTGGGCCGGCTTGGCCTGTTTGACTTCGACAGGACGGCGGAACCGCTGCCCTTTATCACCAGAGGGCTGGAGAACGGCATTCGGACTTTCCAGCAGCAAATGGGCCTCACAATCGATGGCCGCATCCTGCCCGGCGGCGAGACCATCGGCGCGCTGAAACAGGCGGCGGCGCAGACGATGGCGGCGGACAGTAAAAGCGCCGACCGGGAAGCCTCACCGGGCGGGCACACTCCGCAGCAGAAAACACCGGCGGTACAGCTCGCGCAAGCTAGCGGGCGGGATATTGAGGAAGAACACCGTCTGCTTAAACAAGCGCAGCGGTCAATGGAGCCCCGTGTAAAGGAGGCGCTGACCGCCCGCGTAACGCCCCCATCCCACGACCCAATGCCGCAGGCGGAACTCGGAAGGCGGCTGACTACCGATATTAGACCGGAAGCCATCGAGGAAATTGGCAAAGCTATCGATTCCAGGGAAGCCAGACCGACACTCAACTTCAAGGAAGCACGGGCATGGGCAATTCTTTCGGGGCAAAACGCGCGCTTCGATATCAAAGACAATCCCAAGGCAGACCGGGGGGTGCGATTATGGCGTCACCATGCAATGGGCGTCGACACCGTAAGTCGATATAGCAATGTCATCGAGAAAGAAGCCACCCGGCACGGCCTAAATCCCGATCTCATTAAGGCCATAATTTATGTCGAGAATGCCGATGGTAATTTTCTGGGTTTGAATAAGGCCGCAGAAGACATTGGCCTCGCCAAGACCATCCTGCCGATGAATATAAATTCCAGAATTTGGTCGGGTATGGGTGGGATTAAGGAAAAGGAATTCCGCGTGCCCGAGAAAAACATCCGTGCCGGTGTCGCGCTGATCGCCGCGATCAGGGACCGACTCGATCCGAAAGACAGGACACCGGTCAAGATCGGATCGATCTGGCACAACCTCGCATTGGAAAACACGGATGGCCTCGGCGCCGAAATTCAGAAATCCTTCGATGAGAAAAGCTGGACCCGATAACTGCAGCATTTCCCGAACACATTTGCAGGACAGACCGTCATGACGGTTCCCCGCGACATAAAAATTATCGTCATCCTCGCCGCGACCCTGACAGCGCTGGTAACGACCATAGCGGTCTATTTCGAAGGGCATAACGAGATTCTATCTCTCGAAACAGCCTATTGTATTACTACCGCAGCCGGCTGCGATGTCGACTGGTTCAACATCGTTTTTGATCTTGCCTGGCTGGCCTTTTTCTTTTTTGCCGTAACCACTGCTATCGGTCTTCTATTCCGCTTCCTGCGGTCGGCTGTCTGCTGCTGGTATCTGTTCGACCGTTCCCACCCAGCTACACCGATCAACCCATGGCTCCGCAATACGATCATCGCCTATTTGGTAATCGCATTTTCGGCAGCAGGGCTGCTTGCAGGTGTCTGGATGCTGATTGAGCTGGCCATGAACCATGACGGGGCACTTTGTCGAATTGACGCTCCCCCAGACACCCACAATTTTTATACAAGCACTATGCGCTGCACGCTGGCTTGGGGAGACCTACTTGAGTTTTTTGTGCCCGTTCTCTTCCTCCTAAACCTCACCGCGCAAGCGCCGGCATGGCTGCTCTGGATGCTCGCCTTCAATTGGCGTCAGCGGAAATCAAACCGCCCGACAATCCCGCCTGAAACGGCGGGATGATCGCCCGCCGGGCGAATCTCCGATCGAGTGTTAGGAACGGCGTTAACCCACCGCCATCAGCGCGGCAACGCCGGGTAGTTCCTTGCCTTCGAGCCATTCGAGGAACGCGCCGCCGGCCGTCGAGACATAGGAGAAATCCTCCAGCACACCGGCCGCCGCCAGCGCCGCCACCGTATCGCCGCCGCCCGCCACCGATAGCAGCTTGCCCGCCCGGGTCAGCCTTGCGGCTTCACGGGCAACGATATTGGTGCCCTCGTCGAACGGCTTGAACTCAAACGCGCCCAAGGGACCGTTCCACAGCACGGTGCGGCACTCAGACAGCGCGGCAGCGAGCGCGTTGGCGCTTTCAGGCCCGACATCAAGGATCATCTTGTCATCCGGCACGCCAGCAACCCGCACCACCTCGGTCGCGATATTGGCTTCAAGCCTGTCCGCGACCACCACATCGGCCGGCAGCATCACCAGGCATCCTGCCTCGTCCGCTTTGGCCATCACGTTACGGGCGGTATCCGCAAGATCGCGTTCGCACAAGGAGGTGCCGACATCGGTGCCGAGCGCATAGAGGAACGTATTAGCCATCGCCCCGCCGATCACCAGCCGGTCGACACGCCCCACCAGATTGATCAGCACGTCGAGCTTGGAGGAAACCTTGGAGCCGCCAACCACCGCCATCACCGGACGGGTCGGCGCGACAAGCGCATTTTCCAGAGCCTGAAGCTCGGCCTGCATCAGTCTGCCTGCCGCCGAGGGCAGCGCATGCGCCAGACCCTCGGTCGAGGCATGGGCCCGGTGCGCCGCCGAGAAAGCATCATTGACGAAAATAT
>JBLHKG010000306.1:0-4135 GCA_047619835.1 Alphaproteobacteria bacterium | reverse complement strand
AAGACACTTACGGCATCAATCTGCTGCAGTTTTTTGGCTGCTCGGAAGGCGGCTGGGTGTGCGGCAACCGGCACTACGCCAAAAAGTACGGCACGGTCGGTCCGCCCGCCAAGCATCAGGAATTCCTGCTGGTCGATGAGGACGGCAACGCCGTGCCGCAGGGCGAGGAAGGCGAGGTCACACTTGGCGGACCGCAATGCGCCAAGGCCTCGATGACCGCCGATGGCGTGTGGGAAAATCTCTACGGCCATCGTGTGCGGCTCGGCGATCTGGCAGTAATGGACGAGGACGGGTTTATCACCGTCACCGGGCGTCTCAAGGATCTGATCATTCGGGGCGGGGTGAATATCTCCCCGGTTGAGGTCGATAATCTGATGATGGGCCACCCCAAGGTCTATGAGGCCGCCGCCGTCGGTGTGCCGGATTCGATCTATGGCGAGGAGATCGTCGCCTATGTCGTGGTGCGCGATGGCGTGACCCTGACCAAAGATGAGATCCGGGCCCATTGCGCGGCGACGCTGGCCGAATACCGCATGCCCAAGGAGTTCCACTTTATCGATGCGCTGCCCAAAAACGACCGCGGCAAAATCCGCCGCACCGATCTGCGTGAGATATGGGAAAAGGAAAACGCGGCTTAGGGCAAAGGTTCATGCGGGGCCTCTGGGTTACTGAATATACCGATTTCGACCAACTTTCTGTGGCCGACATCACCCTGCCGCCGCTTCAGCCGAAGCAGGTCCGACTCCGTGTTGGCGCTGCGGGCGTCAGCTTTGCAACCAGCCTGATCGTCGCCGGAAAGTATCAGCGCAAACCACCGCTTCCCTTCGCCCCCGGCACTGAATGCGCCGGCGAGGTGATCGAATGTGGGGCCGAGGTGAAGCGTTTTAAACCGGGCGACCGGGTCTGCGCCGCGCTCGACTGGGGCGCGATGGCGGAAGAGGCGCTGGCGTGGGAGGTTAATTGCTACCCCATCCCGGGCAATATCGATTTCGCGGAAGCGACAAATTTCAATTCCTACGCCACCAGCGGCGCGGCGCTGACCTGGCCGCATCTGCTGAATGTCCAGGCGGGCGAGACCTTGCTGGTGCATGGCGCAGCGGGCGGGATCGGGCTGGCCGGCATTGAGATCGGCAAAATCCTCGGCGCAACTGTGATCGCCACCGCCAGCACCGCGGAAAAGCGCGCGCTGGCCACCGCGCACGGCGCCGATCACGTCATTGATTACACCGGGAGCGGTTTTGGGAGCCGGTTTCGCGAAGCGGTCAATGACATCACCGGCGGGCGCGGCGCCAATGCGATCCTCGACCCGGTGGGTGGTGATGTGTTCGACGAGTCGCTCCGCTGTATCGCGCTTGAGGGACGGATTGCCCCGGTCGGATTTACCTCCGGTCGGGCGGCGCAGATTCCGGCGAATATCGTGCTGGTCAAGAACATCACGGTGTGCGGCCTCAATATGGGGACCTATTACGGCTGGAGCCCGAAAGACCTCCGCTATGAGATGGAGGATCGCATTCGGGCGATCATGACCAAATTCCATGACTGGGCGGCAGTGGGACAGATACGCCCGCATGTCTGCGCGCGTTTCCCACTGGAGGATTTCCGCGAGGCGATGGCGATGGTGCTGGAGCGCCGCTCGATGGGCCGTGTCGCGCTGGTGATGAATTAAAAAACGAACGAATCCTCGCACTCTGAACCCTACCGACAGACGCCCTTCACGGCCTCCACAATCCGCCCGGTATTGGGGCCAAGGAAACCCTCCAAATCCTGGTTCGACGGCACATGGACCGGCAGGCGATTTACGCGCACCGGCGGCGCCCTCAGCAGATCCATCCCCTTCTCGGCCACGACCGAGATAATCTCTGAAGCGATCGAGCAGCGCGGCGCGCATTCATCAACCACCACAAGCCGGCCAGTCTTTTCCACCGATTTCAGGATCGCGTCTTCGTCGAGCGGCACCAGCGAGCGCAGATCGACGATCTCGACCTCGATGCCATCCTTCGCCAGAATTTCAGCAGCTTCCAGCGAGTGGACCACCTGCAGCGATGCCGCGACGATGGTTACATCCCTGCCGTCGCGCTTGATATCGGCAACGCCGAACGGGATGTCATAAGGCCCCTCCGGCACTTCGCCGGTGCGCCGGGTCAGTTTCTGATGATCGATAAAGATCGTCGGGTTGTCGCTTTTGATCGCTGTGCGCATCAGCCCCTTGGCATCGGCAGGACAGGACGGTATGGCAATCTCGATCCCCGGCGCATTCCACAGCATCGCCTGCGGGCTCTGGCTATGCTGGACCGCGCCGCCGCCGCGCAGACCGTGCACAACGTGGATCACCAGCGGGGCCTTGACCCGGCCGTTCGACATGTAATGGGCCGCGCCCGCCTCATGGATGATCTGGTCCCAGGCGCGGAACATGAAGCTTGCCGTACCAACCGGAAAAATCGTCCGAACCCCCTCCATCGCCGCACCGGTTGCGATAGCCGCAATCCCGGCTTCAGAGATCGGCGGATGAAAAATACGGTCGCCAAAATCGCGCTTGATACGCTCGGCATGTTCGTTATTGCCGCCGACGCCCATGATCGATCCCCAGACAAGGGCGACATGCGGGTCTTCCGCCATGCATTCACAGACGGCTTCGACAAGCGCTTCGGCGTGGCTAATGGTCCGCATGATCATATCCCCCCAACAGAACGTGGCGCCAAAACATGCGCATGTACCGTCTGCGTCCCGGGCGGCGGCGAATTGATTGCAAACTCCCGCGCCGCATCGATGGTCGCGGTCGCTTTTTCATCCAGCGCGGCCAGCACATCGGCGGTTGCCGTACCATCGGCAATCATCGACCGTCCAAGCCTGAGGACCGGATCATGTTCCCGGAACCACGCTTCATGGTCGCCGCCGATCTCTGAATCATCCCACGCCATCACGATGTCGGTCTTTCCCGTCACCATGTCGGGAAAGGAATAGTAATTGCCGGGCCAGCGTTCGGTCAGCGCTTCGATAAAAATCGGTTCTCCGGTGCTGCGACACCGCTCGACGCAATCTCCGAACAGTGCGTCGACGGCATGCGCGTCGCCGCCATCGACGTCGTGACTTTCTATGCCCAGCGCGCGCGGTGTCGCGATCACCCGTCCTTCGGGCAGGTTGGAGGAATTATTGCCACCGGCTGACTTGACGACAGCGCCGGGCGTGTTGTTTTCACAGACAAAGATGACCGGCAAGTGCCAGAGCCGGGCGAGATTGAGGGTCTCATAGACGACGCCTTCTTCGAAACAGCCGTCGCCAAACATCGCGACGCCGACGCCGCCGGTCTTCTTCAGCTTGGCGGCAAAGCCCGCTCCCGCCGCGAGCGGCACCGCGCCGCCGACCAGAGCCGATGTGTGCGGCATGCCTATTTCCGGATCCGACAGATGGAAGGTGCCGCCGCGCCCGCCATTGGACCCGTCTGAACGGCTGAGGATTTCCGCCAGTGCGGCGTTGGGATTGCCGCCGCGCGCAATGAAATGACCGTGATTGCGGTGGGTGGAGAAGATCCGGTCTTCCGGACCGAGTGCCGCCATTACCGCGCTCCCGGTTGCCTCCTGGCCGATATAGAGATGGTAGTGACCGCCGAACAGCTTCCGCTGGTGAAAATCGTACACCGCTTCCTCGAACCGGCGGATCAGGATCATCCGCTCGAAGATATCGAGCATGCGTGCATTTGCCATGGTCGGCCTCCTGTCAATTTCTGATGTTGGCCGGCCTGATTATGGTGGAGGATCGTCGATTGCGCACCCTCGCGCGCCGGAATTAACCGGTGCGGGCGTCCAAGGCTCCGAATTCGGCCGGGACCAGGCTATCCGCAGGCAACCTTATTCGGGCGGTGGTTCCCTCGCCCAGGACGCTCTCATAAGCGATTTCGCCGCCATGGAGGCGTACCATCGCACGGGCGACGGGGATACCAAGACCCAGCCCCTCGAAAGCACGTGCCAGACGATGGTCCGCCTGCTCAAACGGCTCCATGATGCGCAGTAAATCTTCGGCTGCTATCCCGACCCCAGTGTCGGTAATAGAGAGCCACAAGCCCTCTTCCTCGGAGACCGTCATATGAATGCGGACTGTGCCTCCCTTCGCGTTAAATTTAAGGGCATTCGATACCAAA
>JBLHKG010000305.1:0-4148 GCA_047619835.1 Alphaproteobacteria bacterium | reverse complement strand
GGGCGGCAGCTTCGCTTGTCTGCGCGGTGTCCTGGCCGAATACCTCGATTGTTCCTGCCGTCTGGCGGTTGAGCCCAATGATGGTGTTGAGCAGGACTGATTTCCCGGCGCCCGATCCGCCGACGATGGCCATTACCTCTCCCCGCTTGACGTCGAGATCGAGCGCGTCATGTATGATGCTGTGGCCAAACTGTGTGCGCAGGCCCCGAATGCGGATCACGTCGTCGTCGTCTTTTGTCATATGCCGAACGCCGAAAACAGAATGGAAAAAAGCGCATCCGCCACGATGACGAGGAAGATCGAAACCACAACTGCCCGGGTCGTGTGATGGCCGACGCTTTCGGCACTACCCGTCACCTTGAGTCCTTCGCGGCAACCGGTCAGGGCGATGGCGAAACCGAACACCGGCGCCTTGATCAGCCCGACCCAGAAAGCGGAAACCCTTACTGCGCTTTGTAACCGCTCAAGAAACTGAAGAAGCGAAATATCGAGCGTCAGGATCACCATCAGTCCCCCACCAAGCAATGCCATTATGTCAGCATAAACGGCGATCAGGGGCATGCAGATAACCAGCGCCATGACTCTGGGCAGAACCAGTATCTCTACCGGATTGAGCCCAAGGGCGAGCATGGCGTCGACCTCCTGGTTGACCCGCATGGTGCCGATTTGTGCAGCAAAGGCGCTGCCCGACCGACCGGCGATCACGATGGCGGCAAGCAAGATGCCCATTTCGCGGAGAATCGAGACGCCGAGCAAATCGACCGTAAAGATTTCGGCGCCAAACTGGCGCAACTGATCGGCCCCCTGATAGGCCACCACGATGCCGATCAGGAACGACAGCAGCCCGACGATGGGCAGTGAGTTGAAACCCACTTGCTCGATATGGCTCAGTACCGGGATGAACCGGATCCGGCCGGGACGGAGAAAGCTGCGTATTGCGGCGACCGTTGTGACGCCCAGGAAATACAAAAGGTCGGTGGCCTCTTCATAGGCGTCGCAGGCGGCGCGGCCGGTGCGTTCGACCATTGCGACCAGCAGGTGATGCTTCTCGACCGGTATCGGCTCGTGCCCGCTTGCCAGAGCCACACGGTCTATCAAGGCGGCATGCGTCGCCTGCGTGCCGACCTCATTCATTGCTCGGCCCGTCCGGCTCGCTAGACGGCGCAATCGACCGATCAGCAAGGCCCCAGCGGTATCCAGGGTTTCAAGCCGGGAAAGATCGAGAATGATCGTGCCGGGAGAGTCCATGTTCAGCGAGTCGATAGCATCGCGCAGCGCCCCGGCGGTCGCAATGGTCCAGGCGCCGATCGGTGCAAGACGCATCACGCCGTCACCGAGAGTGGTGTCGATCCCTGCGTCGCCTGCTGGCAGTGTCGCGGCGGGTTCATCATTCATGACCGGCGCATCATACTGATACGGCTCGGCAATTTACAGCGCGCTTGGTTGACAGGGGGAGATCGCAAGAACAGCATGCGCCGACACAAATTCAAGGAGACGATTTTATGGGATTTCTGCTGCTCAAGCCGGATGAGATTCAGGATCTTGTTGACATGCGCGAGGCGATTGAAGCCGTCGAACTCGGCTATGCAGACGGACATAAATTCCCCGTCATCAACGCGCCGCGCCGGCGGGTCCATTCCCCGGCCGGCGTCCGGGTCAGCAATTTCCCCGGGGGGGTGCATTCAATGGGCGTAATCGGCGCGGCGACCCGGGCCGATCACGTAGTGCAGCTGGAAGGCGGCGAGAACCAGGAATATGCCTATCGTGAGCATCCGGTTCATATATTGAACGATTCGAATACCGGTCAGCTTCTCGCCATGGTGGTCGGTGAACCGGTGGAAAAGACGCTCGGTTACACGAGCCTGGTGGCCTTGCGGACAGCGGCGACCTCTGGCGTCGCTTTTAAATACATGGTGCGTGAAAATGCGACGATTGCCGGCGTGTTTGGATCCGGCGGGCAGGCGGCGAACCAGTTGCTCGCTCTTCTGTCGGTGCGTCCCGGCATCAAAAAAGTCAAAGTTTATAGCCGAGATCCCGAAAACCGTCGGAATTTTGCGCGAAAATATGCCCAGAAATTCAATGTCGAGATCACCCCGGTCGACAACCCCGACGACGTCATCAAGGGCAGCGACGCGATCCTGTGCGCCACCAATACCAATGTCGAGCTGTTCGACGGCAATCTGCTGGAGCCCGGCCAGCATGTCACCGGCATTATTGGCGGCAATATCCAGCTGGTTGAAGGCGGGTTCCTCAAGAAGGCGCGGCGCGAGATCGATGACCGCACAGTTGAGCGCGCCGATATCATCGCCACCAATCTCAGGGAATCGGTGATCTCGGAGAAGCAGGGCGATCTGTATGAGCCGATCGAGAAGGGCATCATTAAGATCGAGGACATTATCGAGCTCGGCGCGCTGGCAACCGGTGAGGCGGTGGGGCGCAATAATGACGACGAGATCACTTATCACAAGAACAATAACGGCACCGCGGCCTCGGAAATCGCGGTGGCGATGCTGGTCTATGAAAAGGCCAAGGCAGCGGGGCGCGGCACAATGATTGATCTGATCGATCCGGAAGTGCTCAAGCGCGATTACGCCAAATGACCGGATTCCCGGCATGACGCGACGGGTCCTGTTGCTGCGGCCCGAAGAGCTGCAGGGCCTGGTAACGATGCGGGATGCCATCGACATCGTTGAGATGGGGTATCGCGAGGCGCGCGCCTATCCGGCAATTTCGGCGCCGCGCCGGCGGGTTCATTCGCCGGCCGGGGTACGGGTCAGCAATTTCCCCGGGGGCGTTCACGGACTCGGGGTCATCGGCGCCGGGGAGCGGCCTGACAAGCTCAATAAGGGGGGCGATAGCCAAACCAAGGAAATGCGAGGGTTTCCCGTGCATCTGGTGCATGATTCCAACACCGGTCATCTGCTGTCGATCATGATCGGCGAGGTCGATGAGAAGACGCTGGGCTTTACCAGCGTCATGGCGCTACGGACGGCGGCGACCTCCGGCATCGGGTTTCGCTATCTGCCGCGCCAGAACATCAAAATCGCCGGGCTGTTTGGCTCGGCGGGGCAGGCGGCAAACCAGCTTCTGGCGCTGCTGACCGAACGGCGGTCGATCACCAAAGTCAAAGTCTATAGCCGCGATGCCAATAACCGGCGGGCGTTCGCCGATAAATATTCCAGATTGTTCAATGTTGAAATTGAACCGGTGGACTCGCCTGAAAAAGTCGTGCGCGGCTCGGATGTCGTGCATTGCGCGACCAACACGTCGGTGCCGCTATTTGACGGCAATCTGCTGGAGCCGGGACAGCATGTCACCGGCATAATTGGCTCCAACATCCAGCTTGTTCGCAGCGGGTATCGCTCGACCGTCCGCCGGGAAATCGATGACCGGACGGCAGAGCGCGCCGATCTGATCGTCTGCAATCTCCGTGAAACCATCATGACCGAACAACCCGGCGATCTGTATGAGCCAATTGAACAGGGGCTGATCGAATTCGAAGATATTTACGAGTTGGGAGAGCTCGGCACCGATTTATGCCCGGGCCGGACCAGCGACGATCAGATCACCTATCACAAAAATACCAACGGCAACGGTGTCGCCGATCTGGGCATTTCGATGCGTGCCTATGAGCTAGCCAAAGAGGACGGGCGCGGCATGTGGCTCGACTTTCCCGAACCCGAGGACCTGCCGCAGGCGCGTTAGAAATCAGCGCGTCCGCCCCGGGATTGCTCAGGCGGGGAAGCTCTGACTGTCACGGAAGTTTGTCCGTTGCGTCTGTCGGGAATGTCGGGCCGAAAATTAGGGCTTGCCGGAATCGTTTCACGGATAAATAGTATCCCTGTTAAAATATTTTGCGTCCCAGGGGAGCCTCGATAGGAGGCTGAGATGTCGCCGGCCTTTGATCCAATCATCGGCAACGCGACGACCCTCTGAACCTGATCCGGGTAATGCCGGCGTAGGAAAAAGGGAATCGCGCGTTACAGTACCGCCCTCAATCCCTCGCTGTCATTCCGGAAATCCATCATCCATCCAGGGAGGGAGATCCTATGCCAGACGACACAGCATTCACCAGAGGGGTTACGACCGGCGCATTGCCGGCATCGAAGAAAATTCATGTTGCGGGAAATCAGTATCCGGATATCCGC
>JBLHKG010000304.1:0-4148 GCA_047619835.1 Alphaproteobacteria bacterium | reverse complement strand
ACGAAACCGGACTGGTTCCAGGTCAGCAGGCCGTCGGTTGGCCAGTTATTGGTGACGTTCAGGCCCTGCTTCTGCAAGACCGCCCGCATGGCGATCCAGCCATACATGGCCCAGACCTCGCCCGAGGAAATCAAGTTCACCGCTTCGCCGAACTTGGTCCACATGGTGCGCACGTTCTTCTTGCGGTCGATCAGATAGGCGGTGATGTCCTTCAGATCGTTGGCGTCCATGGCCACCGGATCGGGGTGGCCGCGATGCAATGCAGCGGCCATGATCATGCCGTGGGCGTCGTCGCGCCAGGCAATACGGCCCTTATACTTATCGTCGAACAGGACACCCCAGGACTGGGTCAGCGGATCCTCGGTCGGGATTTTGTCGGCGTTATAGATTACCGAGTCATATCCCCACACGACCGGGATCATGTAGGTCTTGCCGGCCCGGGTGACGATGTCCTTTTTGAACAACGGCATCAGGTTGTTGGCATTGGGGATCTTGCTCATATCGAGCGCGTGCAGGCGTTCGTCGCCGTCTTTTTCACCCAACGCCGGGCCTTTCACGAACTGGGTCAGGCTGACCATCATGTCGTAGTTTTTGGTGCCGCCCGGCGCCATCAATTTGGCAAGCGTGTCGGTCGGCGACACGTAAGGCGCATTCTCAACTTTGACGCCGGACAACTGCTCGACGATCGGGCGCGCGGAATCTGGCATGAAGACACCCGGCATGATGGCAACGACCTTCTTCGACTGGGCGAAGGCCGACGTGAACGGCAGTGTACTGGCGGCAAGTCCGCCAAGGCCGGCAATGCTGGCGCCCTTCAGGAATGTGCGGCGATCGGAGCCGCGCTCGTTGATAAAGCGAGATACATCAGAAATAGACTTTTTCATTTTGGTTCCTCCCCTTTGGTGGGTTGCTTGTGTTTTTTAATGCACACGAGTTCCTTCAACTCGCTTTTCGGGCATAGGTCGCGGCGCTTCGCGAGGCGCGCCACATAAAGTAAAATCCGACAAGCGAGCTAAAGATCGAAATCACGATGATAAGAACTGCCATCGCGGGTAACTCTGGGGCCAATTCGTCAACGATAAGCCCCCAGAATTGAACCGGTATGGTGCGGTCGAATCCGCTGACGAATATGGTTCGAATAAATTCATCGAACGACAGGCTGAACGAGAATAGCGCCGTGGCGATAACGCCGGGCCGAATTATCGGAAACACGATGCGGGTAAAGATTTCCCAGGGTTTTGCACCCAGATCCATTGCCGCTTCCTCGAGCGCCCGGTCGAAACCGTGCAGGCGCGGAAACAGGGTGAGAAAGGCGAAAGGCAGCACCCAATTGACGTGGGCCACCAGCACCGTGGTCCATAGCGACGAGCGTATGCCGGAGAATCCGAAGAAGATCAGCAAGACGATGCCGCCGATGATGCCGGGGATGATGATCGGCACCAGAATCAGATAGAGGATGATGGTTTTGCCGCGGAACTGATGGCGGAAACCCATGGCCAAGGACAGTGCCAGGGTGGTCGCGATGGTCGCGGCGAGGAAACCCACCGCCACACTGTTACCGAGCGCCTTAAGAAGGTCCGGGCTTGCGAACACCACCGCGTACCAACGGGTTGTGAAACCCTGGAAGGGAAAGCCTACAATTTCCGAATTATTGAACGACAGCAGCACAATCATCAGCAGCGGGCCGTACAGGAAGGTGTAGAAGGCGGCGGCGTATATCCACAGCGCGGTCCGGTAGCCGCCATAGGGTCGATGGCTGCGCGCCGGTTTGCGGGCGCTGCGTTTTGCGGTATTTGCCTGTCCGGCGGTGATCGTGGTCATGGCCTTAGGCGTTCCGGCCGCCGGTGAAAACATGCTGCACACCGATCCAGCGTGAGCTGATCAGCAGCAGCACCAGAACGATCGCCACCAAGGATATCGATAGAGCTGAGCCGAACGCCCAGTTGTTATTGGCCAGGAACTGGCTGGCGATCACGTTGCCGTACATGATCCCCGAGGGGCCGCCGAGCAGTTGCGGTGTGACGAAGGCGCTGATCGATAGCAGGAACACCATGATGCAGCCCGACAAGACACCGGGCCAGCTGAGCGGCAGGATAACCCGTCGGAACACCGCCGCCGGCCGCGCGCCCAGATCGGTTGCTGCCTCGACCAGGGCCGGATCGATCTTCTCCAGCGAGAGATAGATCGGCAGCGTCATGAACAGCGTGTAGACATAGACCAGCCCGAGGAAGACGGCGCCCTCGTTGAACAGCAGCCAGTCGATCGGCGCATCGGTGATACCCAGCGACTGCAACGCGTTGTTGATGGCCCCATTGCGGCCCAAGATCGGCAGCCAGACGAAGGCGCGGATCACATAGCTAGTCCAAAACGGTAGGAACATCATCAGCACGAACAGCGCTTTCTGCATACCCTTGAGGCGAGACAGCAGATAGGCCACCGGATAGGAAATCACCACGGTCAGCGCCGTTGTCGTGAAGGCGATGCGCAGGGTCTTGAACAGCTGGTCGCGGTACAATTCGGTGACCAGGACTCGCGCATAGTTGTCAAACGAGAAGTCTGGTTTGGTGCCGAAAATTGTCGACGTCCAGAACGACATCATCAGCATGAAGGCGAGCGGCGCCAGGCCGAACACCAGCAGCCAAAGAACGCCTGGGCTGAGTAGCCAAAACGGCCGTCCGATCGGTTTGACCCCGCCATCTTTCAAAACTTTGCGGCCCGGCGCTTTCGCTCTAAGACGATCTGGGGTTACGGCCGTCATGACATTCGCCCGCGTAACGCCGCTGTGGCGTCCATGTCCACTTCCATCCGGCCGGCATCGATGACCACGCCGAAATCGATTTCCGCCTGTTCGATGGACACGTAGCCCTGCTCGACATCGGCGAGGACCCGCTCGGGTTCACGCTCCAGCGGGTCGCCGTAGCCGCCGCCGCCACTTAACACGAATTGCACCCGGTCGCCCGGCGCCAGGCGGCGATAGATGCCGTGGTCGACCGGTTGATCATTGGCCCACATGCCGCTGCCACGGCCGTTTTTGCCGCCGCGCCGGCCGAACACCGGGAAGCTGCCATCCTCTGTTCGGCCGCTCAGGCGCACCGAGCTTTCGACGTCGCGCGCCAAACCGGTGCCGCCGTCGAGGATGCAGAACTCGACTTCCTGGCCAAGCCCGCCGCGGTTGCGGCCCGGCCCGCCGGAATCGGTGCGCAGTTCCTTGCGCACGTAGTACATGCGCGCCTCGTTTTCGGTGACTTCGACCGGAATATTGCGCGTGTTATTGGGAAAACACAGGCACGAATACCCGTCATAGCGCGCACTGGCGCCAAACCCGCCGCTATGCTGGGCGATGGCCAGGAACGAGCGTCCATCGGGATTGCGCCCATGCAGATAGACTTCGTTAGCCGGCGACCCGCCGTTCGACGCCAAAATGTTCTCTGGCATGATGTTTTCCATCGCCGCGAAAACGATTTCAGGAAACAGATGCGAGATCATGGTGCGGCCCCATGTCGCTGCGGGGGGGCGTGAATTCACAACGGTGCCTTCCGGCGCGATCACCTTGATTGGGCGCAAACCGCCATCATTGTTGGGCACATAAGGGTCGAGGGCCAGCTTGATGGGATAGGCGGAGTAGGACCGGGTCATGTTGTACGAGCAGTTGATCGCCGCGCCGACTTCGCCGGACGAACCGGTATAGTCGATCGTCACCTCGTCGCCGGCCACCGTGACCAGGGTCTTGACCTCGATCTTGTCGTCGCAGCCGGGAATTTTCGGCAACACCACGTCGTTGCGGTAGGCGCCATCGGGCAGCGCGGCGATTTTGCGGCGCAGGCTAGATTCGGTGCGGTGAATGACTTCCGCGCCGAGCTCTTCCAACCCGTCGAGATCGTATTCGTTGAGCAGCGCCTTGAGGCCGCGGGTGCACACATTGTTGGCCACCAGCTGCGCGCGCACATCGCCCAGAACCTTGTCCGGTACACGGATATTGGCGCGCATGAACTCGAACACCGTCTCGTTGACCTTACCGGCTTCGAACAGTTTGAGGATCGGGATCTTCAACCCTTCCTCATACATATCCTTGGATTCCAGCGTCGACATGCGCCCGCCCATATCCAAATGATGGACGATGCACAGCGTGTAACCGACGATACGGTCGC
>JBLHKG010000303.1:0-4151 GCA_047619835.1 Alphaproteobacteria bacterium | reverse complement strand
GGATGGCGTGACCGAAACCAACCACGGCATCATCGACTATCTCGTGGTGACATCGGATGAATGGTGGAAGGGGCTGCCCAAGGGGACCCGCAGCCAGCTGGGTAAAATTATTGCCGAGGTTACGGCCGCGCGGAACAAGCAGGCCTTTGAAGTGAATCAGGCCAACAGGAAAAAGATCCTCGAATCGGGCGGCAAGATCCGCAAGCTGACCAACGCCCAGCGTAGTGAATGGGTCAAGGCCCTGAAGCCGGTCTGGAAAAAATTCGAAGGCGATATCGGCGCCGATTTGATCAATGCTGCTCAAGCTGCCAACGCGGGCAGCTGACGGGGCCGTCTGACCCGTTAAACATTGTTGGTGGAGCGGTCGGTACTTGCCGGCCGCTCTCACCGCTTCGCGGGGAACTCCGCATGAATTAAACCGGTGCGGGGGCGGCAAAATGCAGGAACAGCCGCAGGGACGATTGGGGCACCTGACCGATCAGATAGAAGAGACCCTGATTGCCGGACTGCTTGGGGCGATGACGCTCATTACCTTTGCCAATGTGGTCGCCCGGTACCTGTTCAACGACAATATTCTCTGGGCTCTCGAAGCGACGGTGTTTCTGTTTGCCTGGATGGTGCTGCTGGGGGCATCCTACTGCGTAAAGCACTCGCTCCATCTCGGTGTTGATCTTGTAATCAACAAGCTTTCCCCTCGAACAAAAAGGATCGTCGGGCTGGTTGCCGTCACGGCCTGTCTGGTATTTGCCCTGCTGCTGCTCAAAGGCGCGTGGGATTACTGGCACCCGTTTGTGGGCAAGCGGGCGTTTCTTGAAGTCAATGATATCCCGATGCCCGATTTCCTGCAGTTCCTGGCGGGCTGGCTGAATGAAGGGGAACGGTACGAGAAAATCCCGCGCTTCATCCCCTATTTTGCCTTGCCGGTCAGCCTGATTTTGTTGACCTATCGCTTTGTCCAGGCAGGGTGGTGGATATGGAACGGCAAGCAGACCTCTATCATCGCGTCGCATGAGGCCGAGGAGCTTCTTGAAGACGGCCGGCAATCTGTTGGGGGGGGCAACTGACCGATGGCTGTTGTCTTTCTGTTTGGCATGGTCATCGGGCTTATGGCTCTGGGAGTGCCGGTCGCCATTTCCCTCGGCCTTTCGAGTGTCATCTTTCTGCTGACGCTCTCCGACGCGTCGCTGGCCTCAATTGCCCAGACACTGTTTTCGGCATTCGACGGGCATTATACGCTCCTCGCCATCCCGTTCTTTATTCTGGCCTCGTCCTTTATGTCGACCGGCGGCGTTGCCCGCCGCATCATTCGCTTCGCCATCGCCGTGGTGGGTCATTTCAAGGGCGGGCTGGCCATTGCGTCGGTCTTTGCCTGCATGATGTTTGCCGCCCTGTCCGGTTCATCGCCCGCGACAGTGATCGCCATCGGCTCCATTGTCATCGCGGGTATGCGTGAGGTCGGTTACTCGAAGGAATTTGCTGCGGGCGTTATTTGCAATGCCGGTACCCTGGGTATTCTGATCCCGCCGTCCATCGTCATGGTGGTGTATGCCGCCGCTACCGATGTGTCTGTCGGCAGGATGTTTCTTGCTGGTATTCTGCCCGGTCTCATCGCCGGGTTTATGCTGATGGTCGGGATTTATATCACCGCCCGTGTCCGTGGCCTGCCGTCGCAACCCTGGGCGGGCTGGGGCGAACTCTGGTACTCCGCCCGTGATGCCTTCTGGGGCCTGCTGCTTATTGTTATCATCCTTGGCGGAATATATGGCGGTATTTTCACCCCGACTGAGGCTGCGGCGGTGGCGGCGGTTTATGCTTTTCTGATCGCCAATTTCATCTATTGCGATATGGGGCCCTTCGCTGTTTCCGGCAAGCGTGGTGCGGCGATAATTACGCGCGCGATTTCTGTTCTCTGGCACCCTGATACCAAGAAAACCCTGTTTGAGGCGGGGAAGCTGACGGTCACGCTGATGTTTATCATCGCCAACGCGTTGATCCTGAAACATGTACTGACCGAAGAACGCATTCCGCAGGACATCTCGCAATTCATGTTGTCGGCCGGACTCGGGCCCATCGCCTTCCTGATCGCCGTGAATATTCTGCTACTGATCGGTGGTCAGTTTATGGAGCCGTCAGGTCTGCTGATTATTGTCGCGCCGCTGGTCTTTCCTATTGCGATGCAACTCGGCATCGACCCGATTCACCTTGGCATCATCATGGTCGTGAATATGGAAATCGGCATGATTACTCCGCCGGTCGGACTCAACCTGTTCGTTACCGCCGGTGTTGCCGGGATGTCCGTGATGAATGTGGTCAAGGCCGCCCTGCCCTGGGTAGGGATCATGTTTCTATTCCTGATCCTGGTGACCTATGTGCCGTGGATTTCAACCGTCATCCCGACCGCTCTCATGGGACCGGAAATCATTACCAAGTGACGCTTGATTCCGGTCCCTCGGATCAGCCCTTCCGCGTGTGATAGGTCGCGGGATCGAAGACATCGAGCGCGAAGGCATCAAAGTGACCGTGACGCAGAGTTTGATGCAAAGCGCCGCGGATGAGGCGCGGCTCGCCGAGGAGACGCTCGCCTTTGCGCGGGGGCTGACGCGCGGTGGAAATTGATATACAAATGTTGAAAATAATTGAGGGTTAGTGTCCTTGGCGATGTCCCCTATGCACCCGGTAACGGAAGTGTTTCGGATCGCCGCTCTCTTCTCAGATTAGCCAGGAGCGGACATCAGGTGTCTCAACACTTTGTGGCCTCACATTGCGCTGGGTTATATGCCTCCAGCACCACAGACTATCGTGCCGACCCGCGCCAAGCCGAAAAAAATTCTCGGCTTCTAAGATCGATTACTTACAAGGCAGGATCGTCGTCAACGTACATTGGATTTGCCGATACGTTACTGGGGTCATAGCCGACCCCGCCACTCCGCCGTTTCTCAACGCTACGATGGAACAGCGAATTCGGGGGTATCATCCGTTGGTCGTCGCCGCGGAAAAGCCAGAAGCCGCTATAGGACTCGTGAATTTTGTCCTTAGGCGACGGCGCAAAACCCGCCTTCAGTACGGCTTTGTCGATCTTCATGCCGTGTTTCGCTGCCTTCGACATCATCCAGCGGAGCGCGCCGTTTGCCAGTCCGCGCTCGGGGTACCAGCCGCCGACGTCGGAATGGACGCCCGGGAACCAGACCTGTTGCACACTGCGACTGTTGCCCTCCTTGTTTGGGTGGTCCCAGAGATAGACGGGGAAATCTTTCCGCCGCTCGTCGATTGCGATTGCATGATAAGCATGGCTGACGTCAGGATTGAGCTTGGCGTTCGCGAACCGTTTGCCTTCGTTCAAGAGCGTCGAATTGACGGTGTCCCATACGCCGATGAAGTGCACCGGGCACCTGACACTGAAGGTGGCTTTGAATTCTTTCGAAATATTGGAGTTCTGGTTCTTATTCGTCGGCTTCGTGTTGTAGAGCTTGGTCGCGTACTCGAGCAGGTTTTCGTGTTCCTCGCCGAGCAGGCCGACCTTGCGTAACATGCCGGCAAGCGAGCGCGCCGTGAAGGCGCCGCGACTGAACCCGAAAAGGAAGACCTTGTCATCCGGCTCGTAGTGGTGCATGAGCGCGCGGTAGGCGTCGTTGACATTCTTTTGAACGCCTTCGCCGGTCGCCTTGGCTGAGATCGCCTTGAGGCCTCCCGTGGATTCGTTGAACTCCCAACCGCCGGTGCCGACGCCCGGGTCGTACACTGCCATTTGCGTATCGTCCTTTGTAGCTAACTGATAGGTCACGACGACGTTGGTGTTGTTCGTTCCAAACTCGTTGCCAGTGCCATCGCAACAGATGATGATATTCTTCGGCATGCCGTCCTCTAATATTGGGTGGTGAAGGAGGTAGTATTCCGTGAACTCGGGAGAAAACACAAATAAATAGTATAAAAACCAACGATACAACCTATGGAGACTTGGTGCACTCCGGCCTGATCGGCGACCTTCGGAGCTTCGACGCGAAGGTCCAATGTGGGTCAGACTCGGCTGTTCTGACCACCCTCCAGGTAGGTCTGCTTCACCCCCGTTAGCGGAAGTCATGGGCTACATAGCGCCCAATAAAAAGGCAGTGCCGCACGACCCGATTTTGTGATCGGCATCAATGGCCTGTCAG
>JBLHKG010000302.1:0-4160 GCA_047619835.1 Alphaproteobacteria bacterium | reverse complement strand
GCGATGCCGGACCTCGTTTCCGCCCACACCAATGCCTGCATCCTGATGATGGGCGAAAAGGCCTCCGACATGATTCGGGGGCTCCAGCCCTTGCCGGCGAGCAATCTCGTGGCGCAGAGCGCAGACGCCGCCTGATGGCTGATAAAGCGGAGAAGCCGGTTACCCGCATCGGCTCGGCCCATGCGCGGACCGATGTCCTGACCATGCGCGGCAAGGACACGCTGGAGGAAATCGTCGGCGTCCGGAGCTTCAGCGAGACCTTCTTCTTTATCGTTACCGGTCGGATGCCGGAAGACGGCCAGACCAGATGCTTTGATGCCTGTCTTAACGTGCTGATGGACCATGGCGTTACCCCCGGGGCGCTGGTGGCAAGGCTGGTTGAAGGGCAGGTGCCGGACGATATCCAGGTGCCGGTCGCTGCCGGGCTGCTGACCGTCGGCAATCGCCATGTGGGGACGATGGCGGGGGCCGGGCGGCTGCTGGCCGAAGCTTTGTCGGGGACTGAATCGCTTGCCGACTGGGCGGCGCGGACGGCGTCGGAGCACAGGGCGCAAAAGAAACGCGTTCCGGGGTTTGGACACCCGCACTACGCGCCTGACGATCCCCGTACCCAACGCCTGTTCCAGGTGGCGGAGGAAGCGGGCTGCGCGGGGCGCGGCATCGAGGCGATCAAGGCGCTGGGCGCGGCGGTCGATGCCGGGATGGGACGTCATCTGACGCTCAACGTCACCGGCGGCATGGCGGCCGTCCTGACCGAGATCGGTTTTCCGGTCGAAGCGATGCGCGGTGTCGCGGTAGTCGGCCGCGCGGCCGGGCTGGTCGGCCATATCATCGAGGAAAAGCAAAACAGCCTCGCCGAGCCGCTGATCCGCTATGCGGATCGGGAGTTCAGTGTCGGTGATTAGGTGGCTGATTCCGGTGAATCCCGCCGATTGACATTTCGCCGCGCATCCTTATAGTGCGCCGCCATTCCCGAGAACGTGGGTTAACCGCCCCGTCACCGGTTTTTCCGGATGGCCTATCGGGACAAAAATGGCAATAAATTCAGGAACGAGAAAATGACCAAACGCGTTAGCGCGAAGTACAAGATTAACCGGCGCCTCATGTGCAATCTGTGGGGCCGGCCCAAATCCCCCTTTAACAAGCGTGAATACCGCCCCGGTGAGCACGGCCAGGCACGTCGCCGCAAGCCGTCGGATTTCGGTATCCAGCTGTCTGCCAAGCAGATGCTGAAGGGCTATTACGGCAACATCACCGAAAAACAGTTTCGCCGCATCTATGACGAGGCGGTACGCCGCAAGGGCGATACCTCGCAGAACATCATTGGTCTGCTGGAGCGTCGGCTCGACGCGGTGGTTTATCGCATGAAATACGTGCCGACGGTGTTCTCGGCACGGCAGTTCATCAGCCACGGCCATGTGCGGGTTAACGGCAAAAAGGTCAATATTCCGTCCTACCGCGTCTCCGAGGGCGACGTCATCGATGTCCGCGAGAAATCGCGCGAGATCCCGATGGTGCTGGAAGCCATCGAGTCGCCCGAGCGCGAAGTGCCTGAATATATCGAGGTCGATCAACGCGCCCTGAAGGGCACGTTCCTGCGGACCCCGCAGTTGGCCGAAGTGCCTTACCCGGTACAGATGGAACCCAACCTCGTGATCGAGTTCTATTCGCGCTGAGACGTCCAACAGGCTTTGGGCGCGGCTCCAAACATTAAAAGGCCCCCGGCATCGCCGGTGGGCCTTTTTTGTTGCGTTGGCTCCGCCGTGCAAAGGCCCTTATCGGCGGCGGTGCTGCTTCCGGTTGGGAACCAGGTTGACCCGCCCGCCAGTTACCGTCACGCCGGTCAGCTTGTCAGGCAGAGGCAGCCAGGTGCGGACCAGCGTACAGCCCCTGGCGCGCAGGCATTTCACCTTCAGGTCGCGAAACGTCAGCTGGTGCTTGGTGCGACGTGGCGCCCGATGAATTTCGGGACCGAAAGAGATGATGTCGTCATTGGCATTCGGACCATGTTCGATCACCACCCGGTTTAGCTCGACCACGCCACCGGCAAAGGCATCGATGGCGCGGCTATATCTTTTGGTTGAGCCAAGAATCCTTGTGTCCTCGATCACCGTGCGTTTCGCGCCGGTCTTGATCACATGACCGTCCCCTACCGTTTTCCGGAAGAGGCTACGCCGGATGTAGAGTTCAACATCCGTGCCGGAGATATAAATCTGGTGGGCCTGGCCGCCGGCGCCCTGACGCTCGAATATGCTGTCTTCAATGGTGACGATGGCGCCGCGATGGCTGCCGATCAGGATGCCGTTGCCATTATTGATGAAATGGCTGTTACGGATCGTCAGGATTTTCATCCCCCGTTCGCCCCAAATTCCCGAGGAATTCTCGGCGGTACGGCTGTCGCGAATTTCACAGCCGTCAATCGTGACCGGGTTGGCGTTGATCTGAAAGGCGCCTTTGGCGCTTGCTCCCAGAATTCTGGCGCCCGGCTCGCATTTGATGGTCACCGGCTTGTTGATGGTGGCGCCGATATAGTTGCCTTTGGGCAGGAGAAGCGTTTGGCCCGACGGGGTCGCCTTGAGCAGCCGGGATAACTGGATCGGAAGGGGTGGTGGTGGGGCGGCTTGATCATTGGTCGGTGGTTTGTAAAGCCAAACGCCGTTGCTGGTATGATGGTTGAGCCCCAGATAAACGCCGGCCTCAGGAACATAATTCCACCGGCCAAATACGCCTGCCTTGGCCTCCGAGACCTTGGGCCCGGCGCCCGCCGCGTTGGCAAAATGACGGAGCACGATTTTTCCATCCTCGACGACAGCGGACATCGTCCTCCGCCCGCCTGGCCATAACATGACACCCCCATCGGGCGCGGCGGCCATGCCGGTCCCGTTGAGCCAGATGCCGACCGGTTTGCTGATCAGCTGGCGTGAAACATTGAGACCCCTGTCGGTAATCGGCGTAGAGGTGAGCCTCACCTTGCTGGGATGACCCGAGGCAATCACCCAGAAATACTTGCTGGAAGCCTCTGCTATATCCTGGCACCCGACCGCTCGTCCGCCAGAGATTTCAACTGCCGTTTCAGCCACTGGATCGATGATCCTGAACCGGGTCTGGCAACTCGACGGCCCCGTCGCGACAAGAATGGAGCCCTTTGGGTGCAACGCCGTCCCGCCCCAGCCGATCGCCGGAACCCGGGTCTCCCGCCATTTGAGCGTCTTCGGGTTGAATGCCCAGAAATTTTTTACGGGGCCGCAATTACCGAAGGTGCCGGCGAACCATGCTTCGCGCGTAGACGGAACCCAGAGCGCTCCGTCATAGGTATGAGTGGGCGGCGGTCCGCTCTTCGGGTGACAGGTTGGCTTGCCAAAATCGATGATAGGAGACGGATTTGTCAGCCGAACGAAGCCGAGCCGCTCTGCGTCGTAAGCCAGGACATCGTTGCCGTAATAGTCATTATGACCGCCATTGCTGAGATAGAGCCGTTTGCCATCCCAGACGCCCGACCCCCAGGCGGAGATGATCGCTCTCGGACCGACAGCGCCCCATACGCGGGGGGGATAAAGATTTTTCTTCAGGAATACGCTGCTGAGTTTGAAGGGCCCTCTGCATTTGACCTTATTCAGTGCGCAGTTCTTCGGTGAAATTTCCATCCACTGACCGGGCTGCATACCCTTCGCCAGTTTGGCCAGTTTGGCCAGTTTGGACAGGTCGCCCTTTTGCAGTTTCCGGGCCGGAAATTGTGCCCGCTCGCTTGCCGCTGCCACTGCCGCTGGCGCTGGCGCTTCTCGGGCGGGACCGGCACCCTGTTTCGGAGAATTTTCCTGATCGGTTGCCGGAGGACGCAAAATTTGAAGGTAATCGCTGTTCAGGCGCGATGCCGGCGGCAGTGACGGTCCCGGGGATTGAACCCGTATCAAGGTCCCATCCGATTTGGGTGCGCCGGGGTTTTGCGCCGTCTGATCGTTGCGTTTGAGCGCATCGGCGAACGACCCCCGCACTGGCAAGAGAGCGAAAACAACAAAAATTGCCAGCACGGCCCGACTAGCGGTCATTGACACAATCCGAATTCCGAATGGTCATCCAAAAGGTCATGCAGGCGTAATTCCGGCAGGCGTAATTCCAGCAGGCGTAATTCCAGTTTTCGACCGGAAGTCGATCAGCCCTGC
>JBLHKG010000301.1:0-4164 GCA_047619835.1 Alphaproteobacteria bacterium | reverse complement strand
TCGGTCCATACAACTTGGGGCCGGTGCGCCGCGTAGATTTTGGAAAAGCCGTCTACGGCCGGAAATTGCGTCATTGGGGCAGTAGCGATTGCTCGATTGCGTCGCGGTCGACATCGATTGCGTAGCGATCGCGAAGCGCCGCGGTGAGTTGCTGCGCCACATCCCGGTTAAACCCATCGGCGAGTTGCGTGCGCAAATCATCACGCTCGAAATCGTCGCTGCCGCTACCGCTGACTTTGATGATTTCCACCAGACGGGCGACCCCGACACCGTTTTGGGTTTGCGCCAGGACGACATCGCCTTCCTTGGCGGCAAAGATCGGCGTGATCAGTGAGCCGGCAATCGTCGACCCCAGCCCCGTTCTATCGAAGGGCTGTGTGGTCTCGAATGTCGCGCCGGCCTCACCCGCCAACTGTTCAAAATTACCACCGGCGCGGGTGCGGTCAGCCAAATCGGTGGCCCGCTCGATCGCCAGAGCCAGCCGCTCCCGATCCAGCCAGGCGGCAGTCAAGGTGTCGCGGATCCGGTCGAGCGGTTCGATTTGCGGCGGCCGAATGGTATCGGTACGGGCCACGAAGAAACCGCCATCATCGGTTTCGACGACGTCGCCGATTTCGCCCTGGGCGGTCGTGAACACGGCATTCACGATGCCAGCTAACGGCTCGAATGGCGGGGCTTCACCGCTGACCATGCGGCCACCGGCATTGAAGGGCTCGAACTTCTGCAGCTTTAGGCCATTGTCGCGGGCGATGTTTTCCAGCGTCGAGCCCGCCGCGAGCCCATCCTCGACGGCATTGAGAACGTCGAAGATTTCGTCGCGCGCTTGCTCCAAAGCGATCGCCCGGCGCAGCGGCTCTTTCACATCTTTAAGCGCCTGGGTCTCTTCCGGTATCACCGACACAATTGACAATAATTGCCACCCAAGTGCGCTTTCGACCGGCCCCGCCACCCCACCGGCCTCGGCAGAAAAAGCAGCCGCGGCCAGGTCTTCCTCGGGTATTTCAGTGCGTGCGAGCGTTCCCATCGGCACCGGCGGAAACCCTGCAAGCTCTTCGACGGCATCGGCGAAAGGGCGCCCCTGGACGGCTAGCGCCTTGGCCTTTTCGGCGCTTTCCTGATCTAGGAAAATGCCTTGCAGAATTTCGCGGCGCTCCGGCCGGCGAAAATTGTTGAGACGCTCGGCATACACTTCCGCAACCTCCTGATCGTCGATAACGATGGTGGCGGCGAGGTCTTCTATCTTCAGTGAGGCAAGTGTTGCTTCGCGGGTCTCCGGCGCCATGAAGGCATCCTTATTTTCTTCGTAGAATTGCGAGAGCTGAACCTCATCGGGTGGATTCAATCCCTCGACGGTCGAGGTGCTCATAGTCACCAGTTCGACGATTCGTTGCTCGGATCGGTACTTATAGAACGCATCCAGCATCGCTTCAGGCACCGCAATGCTTTCGCGCAGCGTGCCCAGATACTGGCTGCGCTTCAAATCCTCTCTCGAACCAGCGACAAATTGCGCCTCGCTCAGACCAGCTTGACGCAGATAGCCGGTAAACAGTGAAGCGTCGAAAGCGCCGCCCGGAGTCCAGAAAGCCTCGATGCGACGGATGGCGTCCTGCACGGCTACATCGGAGGCCGCCACGCCAAGATCGCGCGCCGCCAGATCGTAGAGAGAGCGGGTGACAATGGTACTTATGGTTTGGTCGAGCACGCGGGCGGCAATCGGCGACTGCAGGTCTATTTGCCGGCCGCTGGCCTGAGATATCTGTTGAATTTGGACATTGAATTCGCGGCCGACCTGGTTAAGGGAATAATCCACATTATCGACTTCGAGGACTGCGTTGGTATTGCGCCCGCTATGGCCACCGCTACCGCTGAAGTTGCTGGACCCAAAGAACACGACGAAAGTCAGGGCCAAAAGCCCCAAAATTATCTTCATAATCCAGCCTTTTGAGACTCGGCGGAGAGTTTCGAGCATTTGTACTAAATCCTTTCACGAGCAGCACTATTTAGAGCCGGTAACGCATGGAGGCGCATCATAGTGATGGCACTATAACCGGGCAAGCGATCGCCGGGCCTGTATTCTCCCACCGGCCCGTTGGCCCATTCAGACCGCCAACAATAATACGTCATCCCGGATCAAGTCCGGGATGACGGTTTGGGGATCGGGGGACTAGGGTCTGTCGAGAATCAGGATTCTCAACAGACCCTAGTGCATCACCGTTCAATTTGACGTATTTAACGCCACGTATAACGCAAATTTTGGTGAGATCATGGCAGGGCCCCGTAAATTAATCGCCGGCAACTGGAAAATGAACAATCTGGCGGCTGAAGGCCGGGCGCTCGCGGCCGCGATCAGTGACTATGCGGCCACCGCCGTGGCTGCCGATTGCGATCTGCTGGTCTGCCCCACCGCAACAATATTACAGACCGTCACCGAACAGCTGAGCGATAGTCCGGTGGCGGTCGGCGGCCAAAATTGCCACGCCGAACCCAGTGGCGCCTTTACCGGAGAGATCAGTGCCGCGATGTTGGCCGATGGAGGCGCCACCTACGTCATCCTAGGCCATTCCGAACGCCGGCATGGTCTGGGCGAAACCGACGCCATGGTCCAAGCCAAGGTAGCCGCCGCCCATAGCGCTAACCTCATCGCCATAGTGTGTATCGGCGAAACCGAGGCCCAGCGCGATGCCGGCCAGACTCTCGAGGTTTTGAGCGACCAACTCGCCGGTTCGCTGCCCTCGACGCCAGAATCTCTCACCGGAGCCAATATTGTCGTCGCCTACGAACCGGTCTGGGCGATCGGCACCGGGCGGACGCCCACCAACGAAGAAATCGCCATGGCGCACAGCCATATCCGCGCCTGTCTCCAGAAACTACTTGGATCTAAGGCGGATCAAATTCGGTTGCTTTACGGCGGCTCGATGAAGCCCGATAATGCGGCTTCCATCCTGGCAATCGGCAATGTGGACGGGGGTCTCATCGGCGGGGCGAGCCTGAAGGCAAGCGATTTTTGCGCCATCGCAGCAGCGGCAGTAACCTGAGATAGGCGTTTAGCACTGGAATTACGGCGGCCAAGGCATTAAATAGCCGCCAGACTTAATGATTTCGTTCGTATTCGCCTTAGCGGGCCCACCCGAGAACGCACGGTAAACACGACCCATGCAAACAATTATCCTCGTCGTTCACCTGCTCATAGCGCTCGCGCTGGTTGGCGTAGTGCTGCTTCAGAAATCCGAGGGAGGGCTCGGCGGGCTCGGCGGCGGCGGTCCGAGCGGCGGCAGCATGGGCGGGCTGTTAGGCGGCCGGGCGGCGGCTAATCTGCTGACCCGCGCGACAGGCATCTTAGCTGGCTCTTTTTTCCTGACCAGCATTGGGCTGGCCATATTGGCCGGCGGCAATGACGGTCCTGTCTCGATCATCCAGGAAGAGGCGGCCCCGGTCCAGCAGGAGCCGATGCGGCCCCACCAGCCGGCGGTGCCAACAGGCGAATGACCAGCATCGCGCCAAACGGCACGACCCTAAAATTAAGGCGGCACCCGTGCCGCCTTTTTCTGTGGAGCGGGACGGTCGCCGCAAAAAAATACCTTGTGGATGAATCACCTTTGTCCGCGCGCCCGCAAATTGGGTACAAGATAGATCCATGACGACTCGGTTTATTTTCATAACGGGCGGCGTTGTGTCGTCGCTAGGGAAGGGTCTGGCCTCTGCCGCGCTGGGCGCGCTGTTGCAGGCGCGCGGCTATCGGGTCCGCGTCCGTAAACTCGATCCCTATCTCAACATCGATCCGGGAACCATGAGCCCGATCGAACATGGCGAAGTCTTCGTCACCGACGATGGCGCCGAGACCGACCTCGATCTGGGCCATTATGAGCGTTTTACCGGCGTCGCCGCGACAAAATCGGACAATGTAACCACAGGCCGGATTTATTCCGACGTTCTGGGTAAGGAACGCCGCGGCGATTATCTCGGCGGCACAGTCCAAGTGATTCCCCATGTCACCGACGCCATAAAGAAATTCGTCGTTGCCGATTTGCACGATGAGGACTTTATCATCTGCGAAATCGGCGGGACGGTCGGCGACATTGAAAGTCTGCCGTTTCTCGAAGCAATCCGCCAGCTCGGCAATGAATTGGGCAGCAACCGGGCAATGTTCATCCATCTGACACTGGT
>JBLHKG010000300.1:0-4168 GCA_047619835.1 Alphaproteobacteria bacterium | reverse complement strand
CCGCCGTCCTTGTCGCCAAAATGATACTGAACCGGGCACTTGGGGGTCGCCTCCTTGGAGGCATGGATGCCGCCGCCATAATAGCATGACGCCGCTGCAACGCCGTCGCAGCTCGTCGCCGCCATCCAGCTCACGGCGCCACCGAAGCAGTAACCGACCACACCGACCTTGCCGGCTGAAGCGGCTTCGTTGATGGTAGCCTGAACGTCGGCAAGAATGCCGTCATTCTTCAGCGCCTGACGGGTGTCGCGTCCCTTGCCGAAATCTTCCTGGCCGTAGCCGAGATCAAGGTCCTTTTCGACCCGGTCGAACAGGGCCGGGGCAATCGCCAGGTAGCCCGCCGCCGCATACTGGTCGGCAACATTGCGGACATGCTGATTGACGCCAAAAATTTCCTGAATGACGACCACGCCGCCCTTGGGGGTTCCCGACGGTTCGGCCTTGTAGGCGCCGAGTTTGTGGCCATCGCTGGCGGTAAGTTCGATCATGCTTCCCATGTGTTTTCTCCCTGAGTTGTTTCGCCAACTGGCGAGCAGTGCAAATAGATCCGCAAGCGTTTTAGCCGCTTATGACCTGCTGTGCAACGCGGGGGAAGAACCAGAACCGTCGTTTAAACGTTAAACCGGAACAGGATCGTGTCGCCGTCTTTGACGACATAGTTGCGCCCCTCCTGGCGCATCTTGCCGGCCTCTTTTGCGCCGGCCTCGCCGCCACAGGCGACGAAATCGTCAAACGAAATGGTCTCCGCCGCGATAAATCCGCGCTCGAAATCGCTATGGATGACGCCTGCCGCCTGCGCGCCTTTGGTGCCCTTGCTGATGGTCCAGGCGCGGGCTTCCTTGGGGCCGGCGGTGAAATAGGTGATCAGCCCCAGCAACTCGTATCCGGCGCGAATGACCCGGGCGAGGCCGGTTTCCTCAAGCCCGAGCTCTTCGAGGAACTCCGCCCGCTCGTCGCCCTCCAGCTGGGCAATTTCGGCCTCGATGGCCGCCGAGACGACGACATGGATAGCACCCTGGGATTCGGCATATTCGGCGACACGGGCGGACAGGGCGTTGCCATTGGCGGCGGCCTCTTCCTCGACATTGCAGACATACAGCACCGGCTTGGCGGTCAGCAGCTGGAGACCACGAACCAGCTTTTCCTCCTCGTCATCCGAAATCTTGACCGAACGCGCCGGCTTGCCATCGTGCAGCGCGGTGAGGATGGTCTCGGCCAGCGCGAGCGTCGCCGCCGCTTCCTTGTCGTTGCCGCGGGCCTGTTTGGTCAGCCCGTGCGCGCGCCGTTCCAGGCTTTCCAGATCGGCAAGCATCAGCTCGGTTTCCACCGTCTCGATGTCATCCAGCGGGTCCACATGGCCGGCAACATGGGTGATATTGTCGTCCTCGAAGCAGCGAACGACATGAACGATGGCATCGACTTCCCGTATATGGCCGAGAAACTGGTTGCCCAGCCCTTCGCCCTTGCTGGCGCCCCGGACCAGCCCGGCGATATCGGCAAAATCGATCTGGGTCGGCACGATTTGCGCTGATTTGGCAATCTCCGCCAGCTTGGTCAGCCGGGCATCGGGCACGGCGATGCGCCCGATATTCGGCTCAATGGTGCAGAACGGGTAGTTGGCTGCCTCGGCGGCGACGGTCGCCGTCAGGGCATTGAAAAGTGTTGATTTGCCGACATTCGGCAGACCAACGATGCCACAGGTAAAACCCATTAGCTGTCCTTCTTTCTCTCGGAAATTTCAGGCCCCGCCGCATCTGGCGCAGGTTTTTTGGGCGGCTTTGGCGGTTGGGTGAGCAGCGCGACTTTGGTCATGAAACCCGGCCCGTCGCCGGTCAGCAGGATCGGGACGGCATCGGCGACCGCTTCGAGCATCGGCTCCAGCCATGTTTTGTCGGATTTGGAAAAATCGTGCAGCACATGTCCGGTAACCCGGTGTTTTTCGCCGGGATGACCTATGCCGAGGCGAATGCGCCAGAAATCATTGCCGATATGCTTGTCGATCGACCGGATGCCGTTATGGCCTGCAGCGCCGCCGCCGCGCCGGGTGCGGATTTTAGCGGGCGCCAAATCGAGCTCGTCATAAAACACGAACACGTCCTTCGGTTCGATCCGCCAATAATGGATGGCTTCCGCTACCGGACGACCGGATTCGTTCATAAAGCTCAGGGGTTTAAGGACAACGACTTTTTCGCTGCCGATCACGCCTTCGCTAAACACGCCGTGCGGTCGGGTTTTCGTCCGGGGCACACTTAGCCTCTGGCGGCGGATGATCTCATCCGCCGCCATAAAGCCGATATTGTGTCGGTTGCCGGCATATTCCTTGCCGGGATTCCCCAGACCCACCAGCAGCAGCATGATGGCGCCTCCGAATAAAGCCGGCCTTCCCCTGTTCGGGAAGGATCAGTCCGCGGCCTCTTCCTTGTTGTCGTCCTCGGCGCCTTCGCCTTCGCCTTCGCCGTCGCCTTCGCCCTCGCCTTCGACTTCAACAACGGCCACAGTCGGCGCCGCGATGGTGGCGATCGTAAAGTCGCGATCGGTGATCGTCAGCTCGACGCCAGCCGTCAGGGCCAGCGCGCTCGCGTGGATCGAGTCGCCGACGACAAGCCCGCTCAGGTCGATCTCGAATCCTTCCGGCATCGCATCGGCCGTGCACTGGATTTCGATGGCATGGCGAACAATGTTGAGCATGCCGCCTTCGCGAAGGCCGGGGCAGTCATCTTCGTTGAGGAAGGTCACGGGGACTTCGACCGTCAGCTTGCGGTTGGGGTTATAGCGCAGAAAATCGACGTGAAGCGGCGCATCCGTGACCGGGTGAAGCTGCGTGTCGCGCGGCAGGACCCGGTGTTTGGCGCCGTCTATATCGATATCCATCAAATGGATAAAGAAGCCAGGACGGCTGATCGTTTTCCGCAATTCGCGGTCGTCGACCGTGATCAAAACAGGTTCTTCATTATTGCCGTAAATTACGGCGGGTACTTGGCCTGCGCGACGAGCGGCCCGGGCGATCCCCTTTCCGGCCCCACTGCGTGCTTGCGCGGCAAGGACTCCAATATCAGCCATGCCGAAATCTCCAATTTTTGAGCCGGATTCAACCCGGCAAATAAACCAACCGTCAGCCTCCAGGGGTGCTGACGCAAAGAACCCGCCAAACCGGCGGGAGAGGGTTTTTAGTCTTATGCGGCGGAATAGTCAAACAGGCTGGAGACCGAGCGTTCCTCGCTGATCCGGGCCATGGCTTCCCCCATCAGCGGCGCGATTGGCAGTTGGCGGATATTCTGGGAATCTCGGACGGCCTCCGTGCTCATAATTGAGTCGGTCGTGACCATCGATTGGATCGGTGACGCTGCGATCCGCGACACCGCGCTGCCCGATAGCACGCCATGGGTGATATAGGCCGATACGGACTTTGCGCCGGCATCCATCAGCGCGACCGCCGCGTTGCAGATTGTCCCGGCGGAATCGGCGATATCATCGACGATCAGGCAGTCGTACCCAGCGACCTCGCCGATAATATGCATCACTTCGGAAACGCCCGCCTGCTCACGCCGCTTGTCGATGATGGCGAGATCGGCTTCCAGACGCTTGGCGATGGCCCGGGCCCGCAGGACGCCGCCCACATCAGGCGACACCATCATCAAATTATCGACATCGCAGTTTTGCCGAATATCGCGCAGGAAAACCGGCGCCGCGAACAGATTGTCGAGCGGGATGTCGAAAAATCCCTGGATCTGGCCGGCATGAAGATCGATGGTCAGGACACGGTCGGCGCCTGCCTGGGTAATCAGATTGGCGACCAGCTTGGCTGAAATTGGCGTCCGGGGACCCGATTTACGGTCCTGCCTGGCATAGCCGAAATAGGGCATCACCGCCGTAATCCGCCGCGCCGAGCCGCGCCTGAGCGCATCTATACAGACCAGCAACTCCATCAGGTTGTCGTTCGCCGGAAAGGATGTCGACTGGACGACAAAAACGTCCTCGCCCCTGACGTTCTCGTCTATTTCGACAAAGCATTCCATATCCGCGAAACGTCGGATGCTGGCTTTGCAGAGAGGTAGATTGAGATAGGCGGCAATTGCCTCGGCGAGCGGACGGTTGCTGTTGCCGGCGACGATTTTCATCCAAAATTTCCTTCAATCACTGGCCACCGCCTCCAGTTATCGTTTGGGAG
>JBLHKG010000299.1:0-4180 GCA_047619835.1 Alphaproteobacteria bacterium | reverse complement strand
ACACCTATATCGAGAAAGACGCGTCGATCAACGAGCAGATCGACCGAATGCGCCATGCAGCGACGCGCGCTCTGCTGGAACGGCGCGATGTGATCATCGTTGCCTCGGTATCCTGTATCTACGGTATTGGCTCGGTCGAGACCTATTCCGAGATGACGATCAAGCTGGAGGTCGGCGGGCATATCGAGCGCGATGCTCTGCTGCGCCGCTTTGTCGAGCTGCAATATCGCCGCAACGACATGAGTTTCACGCGTGGCGCGTTTCGCGTGCGCGGCGATCTGGTGGAGATATTTCCGGCGCATTACGAGGATCGCGGCTGGCGGCTCTCGCTGTTTGGCGACGAAATCGAGCAGATCGTCGAATTTGACCCGCTGACCGGCGAAAAGACCGGCGTTCTGGAAACAATCACAGTCTATCCCAACAGCCATTACGTCACGCCCAAGCCGACGCTGCAACAGGCGACCAAGGGCATACGCGCCGAGCTCAAGGCCCGGCTGGAGGTTCTGCATGCCGAGAACCGCCTGGTGGAGGCGCAGCGGCTCGAGCAGCGCACCATCTTCGATCTTGAAATGCTGGAAACCGCCGGCCATTGCTCCGGAATCGAGAATTATTCGCGCTATCTGACCGGACGGGCGCCGGGCGATCCACCGCCGACCCTGTTCGAGTATCTGCCCGAAGACGCGCTGATTGTGGTCGATGAAAGCCACGTCACCGTGCCGCAGCTCGGCGCAATGTATAAAGGCGACTTCAAGCGCAAATCGACCCTGTCCGAATTCGGCTTCCGCCTGCCCTCCTGCATCGATAACCGCCCGCTTAAATTCGAGGAATGGGAGGTGATGCGGCCGCAGACCGTGTTTGTCTCCGCGACGCCCGGCCCATGGGAGATGGAACGTACCGGCGGGGCCTTTATCGAGCAGGTTATCCGCCCAACCGGCCTGATCGACCCGGTCTGCATCATCCGCCCGGTGGAGAACCAGGTCGATGATCTGCTCGCCGAATGCCGCGAATGCGCCCTCAAGGCCCAGCGCGTACTGGTCACCACCCTGACCAAGCGCATGTCGGAAGATCTCACCGAATATATGCAGGAAGCTGGCATCCGCGTGCGCTATCTGCATTCCGACATCGACACGCTGGAACGGATCGAAATCATCCGCGACCTGCGTCTCGGCGCGTTCGATGTGCTGATTGGCATTAATCTGCTGCGCGAGGGACTCGATATACCGGAATGCGCGCTGGTCGCGATCCTCGACGCCGATAAGGAAGGGTTTCTGCGCTCGGCGACCTCTCTGGTGCAGACCATCGGCCGGGCGGCGCGCAATATCGACGGACGGGTGATCCTCTATGCCGACAGAATGACCAACTCGCTTAATTACGCCCTCGGCGAAACAAACCGGCGGCGGGAACGGCAGCAGGCCTATAACGCCGCCAACGGCATCACGCCCGAAAGCGTGCGGTCAAAAATCGGTGATATCCTCGGATCGGTGTATGAAAGCGATCACTTCACGGTCGATACCGGCGATGATCAGGCACTCCACCTGGTCGGCAACAATATGGTCAGCCATCTGAAGCACCTCAATGATCGGATGCACAAGGCTGCCGCCGATCTGGAATTCGAGGAAGCGGCAAGGCTGCGCGACGAGATCAAGCGACTGGAAGCGGTGGAGCTCGGCATCGAAGGCGGCGTCCCAATGGGCCCGAAACGCCTCGCCGCCCGCATCCGCGCCGCGACCGCCAAGACCCGCTCAAAGGGCGCGAGAAAGAACGATTCGCGCAAGCGGCAGCAGTAAGACCTGAGACCTGAACGAACCCGAAAAGAACCTATGGATTATCTGATCACCATCGCGGGGCTTGTCCTGCTGCTTGCCGGGGGCGAAGGCCTGGTCCGGGGAGCCGTGGGCATTGCCCGGCGGGCCAGAATATCCCCGATGATCGTGGGCCTGACCATCATCGGGTTCGGTACGTCGGCGCCCGAGCTGGTGGTCAGCGTCGATGCCGTTTTGAGCGGCATTCCCGGCCTTGCCGTCGGCAATGTCATCGGCAGCAACATCGCCAACATGATGCTGGTGGTGGGCGTAGCGGCGATCATCACGCCGCTTGCCGTGCATCGTGACGTACTGGTCCGCGATTCGGTCGTTCTGGTGGGGGCTACCCTGCTGTTTGTCGCCATCGCGCTGGGGGGAACGGCAGTGTGGCAACACGGGCTGGTGATGCTGATCGCCCTCGCGTTCTATCTCGGCTATTCGCTGTGGGTCGACCGCCGCAGAACCACCGGGGCGGCAAAGTTGCACAGCGAAGAGGCAGAAGAAGTCGAGACCGGCCTGCCGGAGCGGCTGGATGTGCTTATCGGCACCACACTGATCGGCCTCGCCGCGCTGATCGGTGGATCGCGGCTGGCGGTGATGGGCGCGACGGCCATCGCCCGCGATTACGGCGTCTCAGAGGAATTGATCGGGCTGACACTGGTCGCCATCGGCACGTCGCTGCCGGAACTGGCCACCGCCGTCATCGCCGCCAGACGCGGTCATGACGACGTCTGCATCGGCAATGTGATCGGCAGCTCGATCTTCAATCTGCTGGCGATCACCGGGGCTGCGGCCATCGCCGGCCCCCTGCCCTTTTCCGCCACCATCGTTTCGTTCGACATCTGGGCGCTGCTGGGCGTCACCCTGCTCCTGATTGTCGTCATGCTGACCGATCGAAAGATCACGCGATTGGAGGGCATGGTGCTGGTCAGCCTTTACGCTCTCTATATCGGCATCCATCTCTACGAATTTGGCAGCGCGGCATGAGGAGCTTGAAGGGAGGCAAACGTTCCGCCATGGTCCCCTTATGAAGCAAAATCCATACCGCAATGCCCTGGTGACCGGTGGTGAACGGCGTATTGGCGCGGCCATCGCCCGGGCGCTGGCCGCTGACGGGCTAGGCGTCGCCATACACAGCCGACGATCCGGCGCGGACGCCGATGCGCTGGTCGCGGAGATCATCGCCAGCGGTGGCCGCGCGGCGACCGTGAGCGCCGATCTGGCCGACGAGGAGGAAACGGCCGGGTTGATCGAGGCGGCAAGCGCCGCTATCGGGCCGATTGACTGCCTCGTCAACAACGCCTCCCTGTTCGAACAGGATTCAATCGAGACCGCGACCCGCGATTCCTGGAACCGCCATCTCGACACCAATCTGCGGGCCCCTCTGGTTCTCATACAGAGCCTCGCACAGGCGCTGCCGGATGACAGCAGGGCGGTGGTGATCAATCTGGTCGATGAGCGGGTGTGGAACCTGACGCCGGATTTTTTGTCCTATACGATCAGCAAGGCAGGGCTATGGACATTAACGCAGACGCTGGCACTGGCGCTGGCACCCCGCATCCGGGTCAATGCCGTCGGACCGGGTCCAACCCTGCCCAGCCTGCGCCAGACCGAGGAACAATTTGCACGACAGGCGGCGGCAACACCGCTTGGCCACGGCGCAACACCAGAGGAAATCGGCCGGGCGGTGCGTTTTATCCTTGAAGCGCGGTCAATGACGGGGCAAATGATAGCGCTCGACGGCGGCCAACATCTGAGCTGGGCGATGCCGGGCCAGCCCTCCACGTTGCCGGAATGATCCGCTGGCGGTAAATGGCCCTCGGAAAGGAACCAAAGTGATGAGTTCATCGAGCGTGGTAAGGCCGCTGCATCAACCGGATGGCGCCGGAATGCGCAAGGTCTTCGTCCGCGATCTTGTGCTGGATGCGATGATCGGCGTCCACCGCCACGAACATGACGGCCATCAGCGCGTGAGGATCAATATTGACCTTGCCGTACCGGAGGCGGATCAGACCGTTCAGGACCGCCTGTCGGACGTGGTCTGTTACGAAGAAATTACCATGGCAATCCGCGACATTGTGGGCGCTGGCCATATCAATCTGGTCGAAACGCTGGCAGAAAACATTGCTGCGAGATGCCTTGCGGACAACCGAATTCATTCGGTCCGGGTCCGCGTCGAAAAGCTGGATGTATTCGCCGATGCTTCGAGCGTCGGAATCGAAATCGAACGCGTCCGGACCGTGTAGTAAAGCGAATGCGAACGATTGCTGACACGCTATAAACCGGTACGACTATGCACACCCGCCGGAAATCGTAGAACAGTGTTCTGGCCTTTAGCACATTCCTGTTAAATTAATAATTTATTTACTTAGTTTAAC